>JBJKPT010000785.1:0-2212 GCA_046706045.1 Desulfobacterales bacterium | reverse complement strand
GCGTAAGGCCGAAAGCATGCCGCGCGCAGAAGCTCATCGACCGCCACGTGTTTTTCGGTCAGACCTGCGCGAAGCACGTTGTCGGAATTGGCCATCAGTTCCAGGCCGGTCCCGCCAAGATAGGCATGGAGTTGGCCGGGGGGAAGGTAGAGCGCCGTGCCCGGGCGAAGCCGGACGAGGTTTAAAAACGCCGGCCCGAGGACGCCGACGTCATCGGGATAGGCCGAAAGCAACCGTTCGATCCAAAGACGCACGCTTTCCGGGCATACGGCCCCGGGCAGCCGGCGGCGAACTTCTTCCAATACGTTTCGGCGATGGGGCGCATCGGATTCGAAAAGGCTTGCCAGAAAACGTTTCAACCCATCGGGGGCCGCCTTCCGGAGAAGCCCCGCCAAGGGTTGCTTCAGGGTTTCCGGGCAGAGGGTCTCAACCAGGTCATGAATCTGCCCGGGCGGTCGAAATCCGCACAAGGCCTCGACCGCTGTCAGGGCGTAGAGGCACTCGGGCTTGTGGTTGGCATCGCGGTAGTTTCGATGGGGGGCGGCAAGGGGAATCCCGGCGCGGTTTTCGCGGGAAAACCCGTCGCGTGCCCGTGTGCGGTCCGGATGCACCTGGATCGACAAGGGCCGCTCGGCCGCGAGAACCTTGAATAAAAACGGCAGGCGGTTATCGAACCGTTCCGCCGCCGCCCGTCCGAGAAACGCCTCGGGGGCGCGGGCAATGGCCGCGTCCAGGGGTACGGTGCGCCCATCGAAAGAAATGGTGGACGGGGCCTTGGGGTGGGCGCCCATCCACATTTCGGCCTGGGGCCCGGCCGAGGAGACCGGCGCGTCGAGCAGTTCGGAGATCGCCGTGTGCGATCCCCAGGCATAGGGCAAAATGGTGTTGGTTAACCCAAAGACCGGCTCCATGGAACCCCGCAAATGGAAAGTCCAGGTTCAAAATTTCGAGACCCGGAATCCAATCAAAGCTTACATTTTAAAATAAGGCCAAATGGGCAAGGCGTGAATGGCCGTGAATTCGCCCTCGTACGCGCCTTCGGCCCCCCCCCCTCCCCTCCGCGTGCCTCATGCCGCGATCCCGGTGCGGTAGACGTTGACAATGCGGCGAATCCAGTCCTGCGCGGCCGGTTCGCCGATTCCGTAAAGGCCCATGCCGCCGTCGAGGTGTTCGATGCTCTGGGCCTGGAGAAAGCGGTCCAGCACCGCATCGAGCACAAAGGCCGCGGCTTCCGGATCGAGGTCCTCGCGGACCTCCCCCCGCTCCCGGGCCGCGAGGATCAGTTCCCTCAGGAAGTCGTGACTGGCGCGCCGGATGGCGAGAAGTACTTTTTCACGCTGGGGGAAGCGCGCCTCGAAAAGCACGCGGATGTACATGCGATACAGAAGTGGATGGGCGTTGATAAACCGAACCCCGGCGCGCAAGGTTTTTTCAATGCGATCGATCACGGGATCTTCGGCCGTGGCGTCGCGGACCCCTCGGAGAAAATCCTTCACTTTTTCGAGAGAAATGGTGAAGACGAAAAAAAAGAGCCCCTGTTTGTCACCGAAATAGTGGAAGATGGAACCCTTGGCAATGCCCAGCCGCCGGACGATGGTGTTGATGCTGGTTTTTTGATACCCGTGTTCGCTGAATTCTTCGAGTGCGGCGGTGATGATGCGCTCTTTCTTGTCCGCGGCCAGATTGGAAAACATTTGCCGTGGTTCCACCGTGTCGTCCTCCAAAAGGATGAAAAAAATATCTTCACCGCCGCGCCGGGGGAAAATTTCCAAATTTTCTCAAACCATCCCGGATCATTTTGGAACGGAAAGATTCGACACCGGAACGAACCGCCTGACGAATGGAAGCAGAAAACAGAAGCGGGGAAAAGGATCGGAAGGGGTGCGGCGCCGAGAAAGCCCGGGTCGGTCCATGGGAGGCTACGCTTACGCTCATCAGAAGCAGCATCCGACCCGGGCGTCGTCTTGAGACCGAACCATGTCAAACCGCTCCGATCCGAAAATGAACCCTTGGGTTCGTCGCTCCGCGCCGGGTCATGGTTCATGTCTTCAGGCGCGAAGCCTCTAACACATCACGATGGGCCGCGCAAGTGAAAAAAATCAACCCCCCCGGCCGCCGGCAAAAGACGCGGCCGCCCCGATCACCACAGCGCATAAACGATCAGTGCCGCGTTGATCGCGATGACCATGAAAAAAGCGATATAGGTTTGGGT
>JBJKPT010000784.1:0-4242 GCA_046706045.1 Desulfobacterales bacterium | reverse complement strand
CTTCTGCACCACGTCCTTCACACGGGTGAGGGGGAGGATCTGCTCGACGAACGCACGGGACTCTTCGGCGCTGATCAGCCGGAGCATGCTCTTGACCACCGGGATCGCCTGGGGGTTCATGCTGAGTTCGGAAATCCCCAGGCCCAAAAGGACCGGTATGTTCAGGGGGTCGCCGGCCATTTCCCCGCACATGTGAACCGGGATTCCGTGGCGCCGGCCCACGTCGGTCACCTGTTTGATCATCCGCAGGAGCGCCGGATGCAGGGGCTGGAAGAGGTGGGCGACATCCCGGTTGCCCCGGTCGATGGCCATGCTGTACTGGACCAGGTCGTTGGTGCCGATGCTGAAAAAATCGACCTCTTCGGCCATGGCATCGGCCATGATGACGGCCGAGGGCACCTCGATCATGATGCCGAGTTCGATGTCGCGGTTGTACCGCTGGCCTTTTTCCTCGAGTTCCCGGGCCGCCTTGTCGATGAGGACCTTGGTCTCGACGATCTCCTCGACGCTGGAAATCAGCGGCAGGAGGAGCCGCACCCGACCGGCGGCGGCCGCCCGCAGGATCGCCCGCAACTGGGTGGTGAAGACCTCCGGTTTCTGGAGGCAGTAGCGGATGGCCCGCAGGCCCAGGGCCGGATTTTCCTCGGGCAGTTGGTGATTTTTGGCCAGGGCCTTGTCGCCGTTGATGTCCAGGGTGCGGATGGTCACGGGCCGGGGACCCATGACACCGACCACGTCCTGGTAGCGTTCGAGGAGCGCCTCCTCGGTGGGAAAGGTTTCCTGGCTCAGATACTGGAATTCGGTCCGGTAGAGCCCGATGCCGTCGCCGCCGTAACCGTGCACCGCCATCACTTCCTCGGGCAATTCGATGTTGCCCATGACCTGAACCATTTCGCCGTCGCGGGTCACGGCCCGGTCGTGGCTGGTGCGGTTCATGGCTGCTTTTTGGGCTTCGTAGCGGAGTTTTCGTTCCTCGAATTCGAAGAGGGTCTGCTCCGAGGGGTCGATGATCACGAGCCCCGCGGTGCCGTCCACGATGATGATGTCGTCGTTCTGGACGTAGCTCGTGACGTTCTTGAGCCCCTGCACCGCCGGGATTTCGAGGGCCCGGGCGATGATGCTGGTGTGCGACGCCTTGCCGCCCCGGTCCGTGACGAACCCGTTCACCCGTTCGAGCCGGATCTGGCTGGTTTCCGCCGGCGAGAGATCCTGGGCCACGAGCACCACCCGCTTGCTGATTTCCCCGATCTTGACCCCTTCGACCCCGATGAGGTTTCGCATGATGCGTTCGGAAAGCTGGGTGATGTCGTTGGCGCGCTCCCGGATATAGGCGTTTTCCATGTCCTTGAAGGCCCGATTGATCCGGGAGACCACTTTTTTGAGCGCCCACTCGGCATTGATCGCTTCCGCTTCGATGGTGTCCAAGGTCCGGTTGAACAGCATCTTGTCTTTGAGAAGCACCATGTGGGTTTCGAGGATACGGCTGTGCTGGCGGTACTCTTCCGGGGTGTTGTTGATGATGGCCGCCAGTTCGTCCTTGGCCTTCTGGACCGCCGTTTTGAACCGCTTCTTTTCGTTGGGCAGGTCTTCCTTGGCAACGTAATAGGCGTTGACGACGTCCACGCCTTCATTGTCCACCAGGTAGGCTTTACCGATGCAGATGCCCGGCGAGGCACTGATGCCCTGGAGCCGTATTTCCCTGCTTTCGGTGTCGTTGTCCATGGGGGTCATTCTCCAAACCCATCCTCTATCAATTTCACAAGCTGCTCCACAACGCCGACGTCCGCGGGGTCCGAAATGCGGAACTGGATTTCGGCGCCTTTGGCACAGGCCAACATGAGGACATCAAGTACGCTGGTGGCATCGGCGGATACATTGTCGTGGATGATCTGGACGTCCGCGATGGCTTGGGATGCGATTTCAGCGATTTTTGCTGCTGGCCGGGCGTGAATGCCGAGCTCATTAACGATGGTTACCGATTGTGAGACGATTTCGCCGCATCCTTTTCTTTTCAGAGACCGAGCGGAATTCGAACCCATACCTCCTACCAGCGGCGCGTACATTTGTCAAAGATTTAAACGCAACGAAATCCCGGTTGACAAGACGGCGGGGGCGTGGCAATCATTGGACCGTAACCTACCGGTCGGTCGGTTGGCCGGCGGCGGTGCCCGACCCCAGTTTTCGGTCTTCCTCCAGGTGACCCGAAACCCGCCGCCGGCACTTTCTCCCAGGGCAGCCGCGGCCCGGGACAGACGACCGGTGCAAAACGCGGAACGTCGACGGGAGCAGCCAGCCCATGCCAAACATGAAAGACACGATCCGCGCCGTGGCGGTCGACCTTTTCCACGAGAAGGGCTACTACGCCACCAGCATCAGCGAGATCGCCAAGGGTTGCGGCATCCAGAAGGCCAGCATCTACTATCATTATCCCAGCAAGGAAGACCTGCTGTTTCAAATCATGCAAACGACCATGGACGACCTCATGGTCCACCTGCATGCCTCCCTGAACGGCGCCGACACCATCGAGGCGAAGCTCCGCGCCGCCGTGCGCGGCCATGTCCAGTTTCACCTCAACCGGCAGAAGGAAAACTTCATCGCCAACAGCGAGCTGCGCGGCCTCACCCCCGAGCATTTCCAGGCCATCGTGGAAAAACGCGATGCCTATGAGTGCATTTTTCTGGACCTGATCCGCCAGGGCAGGGAAGCCGGCGTCTTTTTCGACGGCGACGACCGGATTCTCTCCAACGCGATCCTGACCCTGTGCACCTCCGGGGCCTTCTGGTTCAAAAAGGGGGGCCGGCTGACGGTTGATGAGATTGCCGAAATTTACGAAGCGTTCGTGCTGCGAGGCATGAAGGAAGAATAACCGCGAGTCGGGCGGCGGAATCGAAACCCCCTTCCGTCGAACCCGGGGAAAGGAGAGGGCGTTGGACTTCGATCTGACCAAAGAACAGGAAATGATCCGGAAGGAAGTCCGCAAGTTCGCTCAGAGCGAAATTGCGCCGGTGGCCGGGGAACTGGATGAAAAGGAGGAATTTTCCGCCGAGTTGACCCGGAAGATGGGCGAAATCGGGCTGTTCGGCATGTTCGTGTCCGAGGCCTACGACGGCCAGGCCATGGATTACCTGTCCTATATCATTGCCGTTGAAGAGATCGCGCGGGTCGACGGCTCCCAGGCCGCCACCATCGCCGCCGGCAATTCCTTGGGGATTGGTCCGCTCAATTACTTCGGCAGCGAGGAGCAGAAGAAGAAATACCTGCCGCCCCTGTGCCGCGGTGAAAAACTCTGGGGCTTCGGCCTGACGGAGCCGACCGCGGGCTCCGATGCCGGCGGCTCCAAGACCACGGCGGTGCGCGACGGGGACGAGTGGGTGTTGAACGGTTCGAAGATCTTCATCACCAACGCGGCCTGCGAGATGACCCTCGGGGTCACGGTCCAGGCGATCACGGGCACCCGGCCCAGCGGCAAGCCCGAATACACCTGTTTTCTCGTGGAAAACGGCATGCCGGGATTCAAGGCCGTCCCGATGAAGAAGAAGATGATGTGGCGCGCCTCCAACACCGCGGAACTCTATTTCGACAACGTCCGCCTTCCGGCCGGCCAGATCCTGGGCAACCAGGGCGACGGCTTTCACCAGATGCTCCAGACCCTGGACGGCGGACGGCTTTCCATCGGCGCCATGGGGCTCGGCGGGGCCCAGGGCGCTTACGAGGCCGCCCTCAAGTACGCCAAGGAGCGCAAGCAGTTCGGGCAGCCCATCAGCAAATTCCAGGCCGTGGCCTTCAAGCTGGCCGATTCCGCCATGGAAATCGAGTGCGCCCGGAACCTCCTCTACAAGGCCTGCTGGCTCCGGGATCACAAGCGGCCCTTTGCCCGGGAAGCGGCCATGGGCAAGCTCTATTGCTCGGAGCTCATGGGCCGGGTGGCCAACCACGCCGTGCAGATTCACGGCGGCTACGGCCTGATGAAGGAGTACAACGTGGAACGCTTCTACCGGGATCAAAAACTGCTGGATATCGGCGAGGGAACGTCGGAAGTGCAGCGGATTGTGATTTCTCGGTATATTGGGTGTTGAAGAGAGAAGACCACGGACTGACACGGACGGAAACGGACTGACACGGACCTGGGGAGAACGCCGGTGCCGGTCGGTCGATGGGATAGAACCCGCAAAGGGGGGCGTCATGAGTGAACCGGTGTTGTTGAAAGAAGTCAAAGACGGGGTGGCGATCCTGACGTTGAAT
>JBJKPT010000783.1:0-2714 GCA_046706045.1 Desulfobacterales bacterium | reverse complement strand
GCCTTCTGGCCCAGGTCGAATTTATCCGGCGTGTGCATCTTCTTTTTGATCGGCATGTTTCCCTCAAGTGGCGTGGGGATCACTGCTGGTTTGCGATTGATTTGGCCAAGGCATGAAATTATATTTTTTATAAACTTTTTTACAAATTTACAATCCCCTTTATGCGGCCCCGATGGCCGTCCCCAGGGAAATCAACGCCCTACCGGATTTTAATTGCGTTGACTATTTTATAAAATATCAAATTCAAATAATTACCAAGCCCGCCAGACCCTTTCACTTCAACTGTAACTATTTTATATAAGAACCAAAACAAGAGTTAGAAAGGTATATTCGAAAATCTTGACAGTAAATTTGTTCTATGATAATCGCGGGTCAATCTTATTAAGAATATTATAAAATTTAAAACGCGTTACCGGGAGACCGCATGACAGGTTCACGCGTGCTGGTGAAAATGCTCAACGCCTGCGGGGTAAATGTCATCTTCGGTGTGCCCGGCGATACGAGTATTCCCTTTTACGAAGCCCTCAACGACGCCCAACCGGTCATCCGGCACGTCATGGCAAGAGACGAGCGCTCCGCTTCGTTCATGGCCGATGCCTATGCCCGTCTGAGTCACAAGCCGGGGGTATGCGAATGTCCGAGTGGGGCCGGCCCGCTCTATTCGGTGCCCGGAATCGCCGAGGCCAACGCCTCTTCCGTGCCGGTCATCCTGATCACATCCGACATCCCCCTGGCCGGTGAAGGCAAGCAAACCATCACCGAACTGGATTGCCAAGGCCTTTTTCGATCCATCACCAAATGGTCCACTGTTCTCAAAACGGTTCACAAGATTCCGGAGACCGTCCGAAGGGCCTTCCGCATCGCCACCTCCGGCCGACCCGGGGCTGTCCACCTGGCCTTTCCGCAAGAAGTGTTGACAGGCAGCTTCAACGCCGCCGAGGAGACACTCTACGCCGAGCCCGAGTGCTGCGAATATCCGGCCTTCCGCACCCGGGGTGCGCGGCCGCAACTGGAAATGCTGGTATCCCACCTCGCCTCCGCCAGGCGGCCGTTGATCGTGACCGGTGGCGGTGCCAACCATTCCCAGGCCGGTGCCGCCATCCAAGCCATGGCCCAATGGCTGTCCGCGCCCGTCGTCACAACCATCTCGGGCCAGGGGCTGATGCCCGACGACCACTCCTTGGCGTTGGGCGTCATCGGTGACAACGGGTTTCACCCCCACGCCCACCGGGCCGTCGAAACGGCGGATGTACTGCTCTACATCGGTTGCAAGATGGGTTCGGTATCCACCATCCACTGGTCGATGCCCTCACCCGGGCCCGGGCGGAAAATCCTCCAGATCGATCTAAACCCGGAAATGCTGGGTAACAACTTTCAAAACGGCCTCAGTGTGGCAGGCGATGCCAAACTGGTGGTGGAGGATCTGCTCGCCCTGCTCAAGGAACGCACCGAGCCAAGGAAACCCGGTGAATGGGTGGCGGGCCTGAATGCCGAACGGGAGGCCTTCTGGCAGGGCGCGGCAGCCGATTTCCGATCCACCACAACCCCGCTGAAGCCGCAACGCATCGTGGCCGCGTTGAACCGATACCTCGACAAAAAGAGTGTCGTGATCGCCGATGCCGGCACCCCGACGCCCTATATCACCCGTTACCTCAAATTGAGCGCGGAAGGCTCGCGCTTCATCATCCCCCGCGCCTACGGCGGCCTGGGATATGCGATCCCTGCGGTGGTGGGTGCGCATTTCGCCCGCCCGGGATTCCAACTGGTCGGGCTCTTCGGCGACGGCAGCCTGGGCATGTCCGCCGGAGAACTGGAAACCCTCTCACGGCTGAACATCCCGGCCGTGCTCGTCCACTTCAACAACGGCTCCTTCGGATGGATCAAAGCCTTGCAGCGCATTCACAGCCGGGCGAAATACTTTTCCGTCGATTTTACGCCGGGGGATCCGGCCCGGGTGGCGGAAGGATTCGGCCTCAAGGCCATTCGCGTGGGTTCGGCGGAAGCGTTGGACAACGGCCTGAGAACGGCGTTTTCATCCCGGGGACCCGTGTTCCTGGACGTGCTCAGCGAATCCGAAGGCGAGTGCCTGCCCCCGGTTTTCTCCTGGCAGCAAGCGGTCAACGGCGTTGGCCGATCCTGACCAGACGATTCGTGCTGCCGGTGGATCATCCATGAAACCAAGGAGGAGAACATGAAGCAACGCATCTTGACGGCAATGGCAGGGGTCCTGTTGGCGATGGTCTTCTTGACGGTTCCGGCCTTCGCCGGCACGGATGCCCAACTCAAACCGACCACCTTGACGTGGGTGGCCGGCGGCGTCGGCGGGGGATGGTATGTCCAGGCCGGCGGCATCGCCGAAATGATCGCCAAGAAGGAGCCCAAAATCATCATCAAAGTCATTCCCGGCGGCGGTGTGGTGAATCCCGTGCGGGTCTCCCGGCACACGGCCGATCTGGGGTGGGGCATTACCTTTGTGGACAAGATGGCCTTCAAAGGATTGAAGCCGGTCTACAAGTCGCCCAACCCCGATGTCCGCTCCCTGGGGGGGATCTTTGGCATCTACCATGTCCATTTTCTCGCGGCCAAGGATCAGGGCATCCATACGGTGGGGGAACTGGCCGCGATGATCAAGGCCGGAAAAGCGCTGCGCGTCGCGGCGCCCATGAAGGGTACCTCCGATCTTCCGCTGATCAACAACATCTTGGCTTTCTACG
>JBJKPT010000782.1:0-3138 GCA_046706045.1 Desulfobacterales bacterium | reverse complement strand
CCGTTCGATAAAACGGCGAATCGAGGAGCACCCGCTCCACGATGTCCTGGATTTCTTCGACTTCGGGGACGGGCCCGAGGCGCAGGTCGTGCGCCAAGGTGAGCACCCGCAGGGTGAGTTTGCGGGCTTCCCGTTCGCTGATTTCCCCGGTTGCCGCACCGGCCTTGGCGATGGCGGCGGTGATTTTGGATGGATCGAATTCGACGATCTGCTCGTTCCGTTTCTTGATTCGCTCGAAAAAGGACATCTTCCCCACTCCCTGACGTTGGAAAAACGAAACCAGAGGCGATTTGGAACCGGCGATGGAAAAAGCTCACGCCAACTCGTGCCGATCCATGAATGGCCCGTTTACGCGATTTCTGCGTTGGGCGATCGATATGGACTCGCGAAAAATGGTCTCTCCGAGAATGCACACGAAAGCACTTGCAGCGGAACGATAGGTGTCTTCATTTAAAACAAGATATTGATGGGTGTCAACGAAAAACATCCCATATCTTGTGGATATGGGGATAGAGCCTCCCGGCGACCCTAAAAATGTTGGGCCATGTCCATCGACGGGGTGACCCAGAGGTAATCGGCCGCATGGGCATCGATTACCGTGCCGGCGCTCACGGGGGATACCGTTCGAAACGGCTTTCCGGTTCTGGCCCGGGCGCGGTCCGGAATGCCGTACGCATGGCGGATGTGACCGTTGCCGGCAAAGACCACCATGAGGCGGTCATCGGTCAGGTGGCGGGCGATGGTCTCGGCCATGGTGTCTTCCCAAACGCATTGGGCCTGGTAAAAATAGGTAAAATGGTCGTAGCCGGGAATATGGTGCTCCAAGAAGAACTTGTGCACGTACGCCCGGTGGGCCGCGTTGGTGGTGTCGATGTGGGCGGGCAGTTGCCGGCGCTCCTCGGGGCTCAAACTGTCGATGCCGCCGACGGCGATGTTGGAGGGAATCCAATAGGGGATGTTCAGCCCGTACAGGGGAATCCGGTGCTCCCGGACAAATTCCAGGATGGGGCGGTACAATCGGTCGGGGTAACGCCAGTTGGCGTACCAGTGGGTGAGTTCCAGAAACCGTTCCCAGGAGAGCTTGCCGGCGACCCATTGGTCGAGCACGGGCTGATAGGTCCGATCGAACATCTCCATGCCCACCACCACCCGGGACGGGTGGGCCGCGTAGAGGCGCTTGAGGATTTCGAGCTGGATTTCATGGTCGGCCGGGTCGGTATGGGTCTCGCCGACATAGACCACGGGGACCTGGCCGAGGGCCGCGATCAAGGCATCGATACCGATGGTGCGGCCCGTTGCCGTGTCGATGATGGTGCCGACGTCAAAGGGTGTGGGCAATCCGGCCACGGTAAGGTGGCCCGGGCTCGTCGCGCATCCGGCCGCCGCAAGCATCCAAACGGCCAAGAGCAGGAGTTGGCGGGGGCGGGGGCTTGATTTTTGGCGCGGTTTGGTCGACAACGCGGAAGAAGCGATAGCGGAGGGCGCCATGCGGCTCGAAAACGGCCCGGTGTTTCGAAAAGTGATCATACCTTGGTACGACTCGGATGCTTTATGCATTGCGCTGCTCTTTTTTTCGGTGGTGATTCTGGTATTTGCCGTTTTCGGCATCCAGGTGGCCTTCGCCGAGGCCGCGTTTCACACCTATGCCTGGTTGCCGGTGCTTTTGGGTGCGTTGTCGCTATTTACTGCCGTATCCGTGATCACTCGCCTCATCCGACGGCTTGCCGGTCGGCGTGGAAATGAGCCGTAGGATCCCGATCAGGAGCTTTCCGGTGAGGGCTTGGGCGGCTTTTTCATGTAATTCAGAATCGTCAGCAGGTCGTCCGCCGGGATAAAACCCGGCCGGTTGCCGATGGGCCGACCTTCCGCCGAGACAAACCACGTGTCCGGTATCGGCCGAACCCGGTATTCCCGGGCAATGTCTTTTTCCCTGTCGACGTTAACCCGAACGGCGATAAAATCACGGTTTACGGCATTGATCACCCGGGCATCGGCCAGGGTTTCGGCTTTCATTTTCTTGCAGTATGGGCACCAGTCCGCGTAAAAAAAGATCATCAGGGTCTTGTGATGCGCCTTGGCCGTGGCCACGCCGTCCCGATAGGTCATCCAGTGAATTTCCGCGGCCGATGCCATGCCGGTGGTCAGCAGAAAGAACACCCCTGCGGCCCAGAGCATGCATCGGAGGCGTTTGGCCGTCATCATGCGCATATTACCCCACAATCGATGAAATCAGCGTGAGTTTGTCGGTAATCAGGAGCAGACCGGTTACGATGAGCACCGCTCCGGTCGCCATATTCACATATCGCAGCAGTTTCCGGGCTTGTTGCAAAAAGGCGAACAGGTAATTGATTCCCACGGAGAGCACCAGAAAGGGCAGGGCGAGCCCCAGGGAATAGACGGCCAGAAGACCCATGCCCTGCCAGACCGTGTACTGGCCGCCGGCAATGATCAGAATCGAACCGAGCAACGGCCCGATGCAGGGGCTCCAGCCTGCCGCGAACGCCATGCCCACGAGAAACGGTCCGGCGACATGAAGGGGCCGGTGTCTTACCCGGAGCCGCCGTTCCTTGTGCAGGATGCCGAAGTGTATCCACCCGGTCATGTGCACGCCCAGCAGGACAATCAGCACGCCGCCGATGATCCGGACGGGATCCCGGTAGTCGTAGAGGAGATTTCCGATCCACGAGGCCGACGCCCCCATGAGAACGAAGACAACGGTGAACCCGAGCACGTACGTCGCGGTCGAAACGATCACCTGGGTCCGAAACCCCGCTCCGCCGCCCTCGGCCAGTTCCTCGATGGAAAAGCCGGTAATGAAACTGAAATAGGCCGGCAACAAGGGAAGGATGCAGGGAGAAAAAAATGAAAGCAGCCCGGCGGCGAAGGCCGTGGGCAGATGGACGGTTTGGGTGATCATGAATGCATCCGCATCACGGGTACCGGAGCGTTCAGGCGTCGAAGCGTACCGGAGATTTGTGCCGCTGCCATGGTTGCTCCCCTAAAGACCGGCGGGGGAAGCGGGCGGCCGGTGCGGCCGGTCGTTCTCCCGCCATTCCGTCATCAGCACCCAGAGGCCCAGGGCAAGAAAGATCGCATCGCGGCCGATGTCGAGGACGACGTGGGCGGAGGCCTTGGCCG
>JBJKPT010000781.1:0-5400 GCA_046706045.1 Desulfobacterales bacterium | reverse complement strand
TACGAATTTTGCACCGACTTGTAAAATTTCCGGCGATCTGTTGAAAGCCCGGATGGGGCTGCTGCTTGAAAACTGGGTGGGGCAGGAGCTGATGCACCGCTGCCTCTATGCCGGCCGGGCCTATCGCTTGAGCTTCTGGCGTACGGCTCAGGGCGCGGAAGTGGATTATGTGCTGGAAACCCCGGATGAGGTTATCCCGATCGAAGTCAAGGCCACGGAATCGCCGACGCTTCGCATCATCTGAGGCTCTTCCTCAAAGCCTATCCGCAACAGGCACGGCGTGGTTTCATCGTCTGCCGCTGCCGGGAGCCACGGCGTCTCGCGGACAATATCGAGGCGGTTCCCTGGAATCACATGTAATACTTTGATGTTTGTCCCCTTCGTCCAGCAGTTGCCTACGGCTAAATATTCATTTTTTGCCGCCCGCTTCGCTCGACAAAGGCGGACAAGGGCTGGACAGGGAAGATTTGGCCGGACGACGCTGTCCGGCCAAATGATGCCGTCGCTTCGCGAGATGGGGACGAAAGGAAACGGACAATCTGAAGAATGGCCCCCATCTTCCCCAAACCGGGGTAATCTTTTTCAATAACCATGTCCGTGCCCAGGCCCCACGAAACGCCCTCTTGCTGGCAGAGCTACTGATGGGCCAGGGGGTTCATATAATTCTGGGTAAAACTGTTCGAGAAGGAAAAATTAGTCCAATTAGTCAACAACGTCCCCGCGTTCCATCGACAAGATCTCGAAAAAACCGATTACAATGACGACAACGAAACCCTTGATGACCGGGCACCCGGAACATGCCTGGATGGTCCGAGGCCTACCCTCCTTTAGGAAAGAAGCGAACGACGGATCTTTAGCCGAGCAGCAGATGAGCCGGAACCCCATACAGGTTGTCTTCGAATGCTTCCAGGGTGTTGCCCCGGTAAACGACCATGCCGGCGAGCAGGGGGCCGTCGAGGAGGGCGGAGAGGTTTCGCAGATGACGGGCGTCGGCCGCGGTGGCCCGGGGGCCGGCCTTCATCTCCCAGGCGAGATAGCCCCCCGAGGGCAGCCGGGCAAGGAGATCCACCTCGCGGCCGTCCTTGGTGCGCAGATGAAACAGCTCCACCTCAAGGGCATGGGTCCGACAGAGTTTGAAGATCTCCGCCACCATGGCGGACTCGAACTGCGCCCCGGTCAGGCCCCGGCGCAGCCCCGAGAGCACCCGCTGGACCCCGGAGTCCAGCCAGTGGAGCTTGGGAGATTTGATCAGGCGCTCCTTGGCCCGATGGCGATAGGGCGGCAGGAGAAAGGCCTGATAACTCAGCGTAAGATACTGGACGTATCGTTTGGCGGTCACCGCGGCCATATCGGCATCTCTTGCGAGGTCGGCATAGTTGAGAATCCCGGCCGTCCGCATGGCCGCCAGCTTTTCCAAACGAAGAAAATTGTCCAGGTCGGCGACACGGCCGAGATCGGCCACATCACGCTGCAGGTACGTGCCGCAATATTCGCTCAACCAGAGCCAGCGATATTCGTCTTCATCCAGCAGGGTCAGGCGCGGCATGCCCCCCCAGGCCAGCACATGGTCCAGCTTCTCTTTCAAAACGGCGTGCTTCTCCGGATGCAGGGCAGCGAACTTCAGATTGTCAAGAAATGTTTCCACCCCGCCCCCACCCGTTCCGCTCAGAAGTGCCAGAAGGGCCGGACGGTCGATTCCGGCCAGTTCCGACACCGTCAGAGGATAGAGTTCCCGGGTGATCGCGCGTCCGGCCAACGACTCCCGCACCTTGGTCAGGAGCTGGATCTGCGCGCTGCCCGAGAGAATGATCGACGTCCCTTCCTCCCCCCGGTCCACCATCGCTTTCACGGTGCCCAAAAAGTCTGGGACTTTCTGGACTTCATCAAACAGAAACCGCTGCCCCTGGCGCAGCCATTCCGCCGCGCCCCGTCCGGCAAGGCTTTCGCGGGTTAGGGGCTCGTCAAAGGATACATAGGTGTAGTCCCCGCCGAAACGTTTTTGCAGCAGCGTCGTTTTGCCGGTCTGCCGCGCGCCGGTCAGAATGAGGCACTGCCCGAGGGGGGACTGGACAAGCTTTTCGAGAAGGGGCCCACTATGGCGGGAAATGTACATGGAGTTACAGATAATGACGTCTTTTCTTTAAGTCAAGCAACTATTAGCGAATTTTTGGTGACCGCCTCATCCCCTCCGAAGCCGGAAAACAGGGAGCGGATGCCGCGCAGACGGCATTCCCGGTGAAAAAAGATGCAGCAGGTACCGGGCCATCCACTCGGTATCGGGGGTTGGCCTTACCCTTTTCAAGCAACGCAGTGCGCTTGAGCGCTTGCGAGCTTCCGTTTGAGAACGCTTGCGCACAACCCGCTTGCGCAACTATACCGCAAGCAATTACATGATTCAATGTCCCCGGCACATCCAAACGCGCTTCCCTCGGCATCTTGCCGCTAAAATTGCACCCCAAATGCCTCCGCCACATTATTTTTGTCCAATTAGCCCCCTCATCTTTCCGTGATCTCCTCATTGTGCCAGAATTTTTCCAGATCACTCATCAATTCGGGCACAATTTCATGAGTGCAATCAATTTATGCAAACTACATAGGTTACCTGTCCCCCTTTTTTAGTAGCCTCACGGAGAGAACTGCTGCGGGTTCAAAAACTGAAAACCCCCTGGTAGCTGACTTCAAAGCTTCATAACCTCGTTCGAAGACAGGATAATCAACGAATCCAGCCCCCTTGGGCATGATAAGGAACTCTGATTCAAGGCATGAGAATACGGCATCGACATATCGCTCCGGGTCCTTAAGTATTTCTTCGAACCCTACTTCAAAAGGAAATGTAGGCATCTTCGACTCCGTATTCTTCGGTGATTTCGCGCACGGCGAACAAAGGTCCATGGCCGTGGCAAGCATTTGACGCGCATAGATGCTTTTCTACTTCAGCCCAACCGCCGAAGTCCCGGAGCCAGTCTGCGACCGCGGCAATCTTTTCGGATGTATTGGCTGTCTTGTCCCAAGCGCTCCGGAGGTTCCATATTGCCAAGCGGACAAGGTGACCGTATGCAATGCAGCGCGTGTCTCCGAATGACGGTTTCACATTGCCTATCCGAAGCTCTGCCAAATCTTTGCGGACGAGAGAGGCAACCCCCTCCGCTGAACGAGACAACGTTTTTTTTGAAACGACCCCTTTTGTCCGGCATACGAAGACGGTGTCGATAATGGAAGAGCCCGTGCCGTTGATGTGGATGGAGGCCCCCATTTCCGCAGGACAAGGCAACGAGACCGAACACGTAAAACCGGCATCGAGGATCGCGACAGCTACGGGCAGATAGGCTTCGACCGTGTTGTGGTGGTACGTGAAGGATAGTGGCGCTCCTGGTTTTAACGCTTTTGCCATCCGTTGAAAAACGGAGGAGAGCCCTTCCGTGAAATGCCCCAAATCCCTTCCCATATCGATATTGCCGGTTAACTCCTGCCGGTTTCTCGTTGATACGTTCCCGAACGCTTCCGCCCTTTCACCGATCAATCGCCGCAACCAGACATAACAGAAGTCCATCAATTCCGCGTACTGGACATTCCCGAAGTAAGGAGGATCGGTAAACACCGCATCGAGCGATGATTCCGGTAGTTCGCTGGCAGCGGAATCGCCGCAATGAATTTCCACGATCCTTTGGTGCCCCGTGCTCCCTCCGTTGAGACGGTCGCCGATCCATTCGCCACTGATGGGCACGATTTCTTTTCGTCGGCCCTGGTGCCTTACTTCAAACGGAGCGGCGCAATAGGACTTCGCTTTGCTAAATTTATCGATGATGTTTCTCCATCCCCCGCTTCCCACGCAAACGTTTTTACCACTGTCCGTAATCCCCAGAAAATTGGATTCGCATTGAATAAGCCCAACTGGAAATCCGTGCACAGAGAATATATCAAGGGATTTCAGGGCCATGGTGTCATAACGGCAAAGCATGTTCTGGTAACGAAGAAGATCGGACAGGTTCGTTGATAGGGCGTTTTGAACACGTTCGTTTGAAGTTCCTGAAATGATCCGGGCCGAGAGTTCGAGCCCCAGAAGTTGACGGGCGTTGAACATTTCCCTATACCGCGTGTACCCCCACCGGTGGAGGCGATTCGTCTCGTCACCCGAAGGGATTTCGTTGTCGGGGACGAACCGTGATCGCATCTCCGCCCATCTCGTCTCGGATTCCGCTACGCGGTTAAGATCCTGATCGTCCGGCACCTTGAAGAATCGTCCCGCATGATCGCGCTTACACGACGGGCAATAATATTCCATGGCAAAAAGACGATGTCGTGGAGATCCGAGTTCGGGGTTGGGGAAACTGTTTCCAGCACCGCAATGGGAACAAATGCAGCGGTTGCGGCTAGCCGGCCCATTCAACAAAAGAGAGACGCCGCAATGGTGACATTTGCCGGGACTTTTTCGATCGTCCGTTTCCGTCATTTGCCCGCATGAAGAACATATGAAAACGTTCTTCGGATGCCTTGCATCGGATGAAAGGAGATAGCCCGGAAAAAGATCGATATTTTTTCCGCAACTTTGGCATCCGATCGTTTTCACCCACAGGAAATACTTTACGTGGGCATCTTCGTCTCCGCAGAGGGGACATCTTGTCCTATACAAGCGGCCGATGTCCTTTTCAAGTTCTCCGCGCAGGAAGTCGGCCGCTTCATTATAGGCGGCCAAATCAAGATGCTCGATTTCCTGCTTCACAATCCAGTAGGACATCGGATTGATATCGAAACCGACCACGTCGCAGTCGAGGCGGTTTGCTTCTAACAAAGGCGTGCCTCCCCCCATGAAAGGGTCGGCGATCCGGATATTCGGAAAAGCATTGGACCTGTAAAACGCTTCCCGCAGCGGGAAATCGGAAAACTCGGACAGCAAAAGGCCCCGAAACAATGTGCCCGGCCTGCGAGCGAACCATTTGTGTACCGCGATGATCGGCCGATAGTTCTGCTGAATCTGTTTTTCCCGCAGGGCGAGGTCGGATATGAATGAGATATCGAAATTTTTTTCTATCAATGCCGATTGCCCTTTGCGGCTAACGTCTTCCTTGTCGGTAAGTTATTCCAGAAATGGGGTCAAGTCTGCCCTTGACGCATTTATGACCCCTTTACACACGCACGTATCGGGAAAGGCTTGTATCCTGTGTTTGCAACAAAAGGTGATAGTACGTTGTCATCAGGCAATAAGCGCTGACCCGTAATGTAAAAAGTTCGATGGCCTGCTTCAAAGCGGCGAAAAAACATTCATCGTCGTCTTTGGAAACAAACACCTGTTCGCCGCGACGGCCACGGCTTGTCACATGATACCACGCGCTGGGATACTGAATCCGAAGTGGCCTTATCATGGCCTACCGCAACAATATGTGTTCAAATGCGTCAAGGGCA
>JBJKPT010000780.1:0-1851 GCA_046706045.1 Desulfobacterales bacterium | reverse complement strand
CAAGGAAGCCGTCCGCACACGGATCATCCGATACCATGGGCAAGCCATCGGCCGGTTGCGCCTGGCCATGAATCCGCTCGTTTTCCACGATGCCGAATTACGGCTGCTGAAAACCTCAATCGCGACGGTGCATCTCATCATCACCGCCTCTTTTTACTTTTTCCAGCTTCTTTTTAGCCGTCTGTTGCAGCGCCCTCTATCCGAGCTTGGCCATTTCGCCGAAGCCTGGGCCACGGACCGTTCGGCCGGTGCCATCCACTCCCCGCGATATTCGGAATTCATCCCGGTGGAAACCGCCCTGGCCGGCATGGGCCGGACCATCCGGGTTCAGCTTGACGAACTTCGCACGGCCGAAGAAAAGTACCGTTCCCTGTTTGAAAACGCCATCGAGGGCTTTTTCCGGTTGTCCCCGCAAGGCCGCGTCGAAACGGCCAACCTGGCTTTTGCCGAAATGCTCGGCTTTGCCACCGTGGGCGATCTCATGGGCACCGATCCGGCCTCGGCGCCCTTGTGGTTTCTGGCGGAAGCGGATCGAAACGCATTGATGCGCGAGCTTGCGACGCAGAATCGTGTGGTCGATCTGGAACTTCCCTTTCACCACAACGGTCAAGAGCGCGCCCGATGGGGTCGGATCTGTGCACGCACCCACCGGGACGGGTCCGGAAACGTCGCGGCCATTGACGGCACCATGATGGACATCACCCAACAGAAAAAAATCGAGGAACAATTTCATCAGGCGCAGAAGATGGAAGCCATCGGCACCTTGGCCGGTGGGATCGCTCACGATTTCAACAATCTGCTGATGACGATCCAGGGGTATACGTCGCTGATCCGATCCCGAATCCCCGAAAACGACATGGTCGCGGAAACGGCCGATGCCATTGAATCGGCCGTTGAAAGTGCCACGGGCCTGACGCGCCAGTTGTTAGGCCTTGCCCGGGGCGGCAAATACGAAGTGCTGCCCACGGACGTCAACCTCCTGATCCAAAAACAGAACGCGCTTTTTGGCCGAACCTATCGTGAGATTGCCATCCATGCCGACTTGGACCGCACCCTTGCCAGTGCCGATGTCGATCGGGGCCAAATCGATCAGGTGCTGCTGAATCTCTACGTCAATGCGGCCCAGGCCATGCCCGAGGGGGGGCGGATCCGCGTCAAAACCGAAAATTGCCGGCTGAATCCCGGCGAGACCGAACCCCATGGGCTGGCGCCGGGCGCCTATGTCAAAATTTCGGTAAGCGACACCGGCATCGGCATGAGCGCCGAGGTGCGGCAGCGCATTTTCGACCCGTTTTTTACCACCCGGGAGACGGGCTGCGGCACCGGGCTTGGTCTGGCCTCGGTATACGGCATCGTCCGCAACCACCACGGATTCATCACAGTGCACAGCGTCCCGGAAAAAGGAAGCACGTTCAATATCCATCTGCCCGCTTCGAAAGCCCCACCCGTCCGGGAGACCGACGGCCAACATCATATCCTCCTCGGCGATGGCACCATTCTTCTGGTGGATGACGACCCCATCATCCTGGATGTCGGCCGGCAACTTCTCGAAGAACTCGGCTACGACGTCGTGACGGTGGATAACGGCGAGCGCGCCATTTCCCTTCTGAGCGAACGGAAAGGAAACATCGACCTCATTATTCTGGACATGATCATGCCCGGCATGGAAGGCGGAAAAGCCAATGACGCACTGCGGGCCATCGATTCGGATGTGCCCGTCATTTTATGCAGCGGATACAGCCTCGACGGTCGTGTCGCGGAAATCCTGGCCCGCGGGTGCAACGCGTTCCTTCAAAAACCGTTCAATCTCCAGCAGCTCTCTCAGAAAGTTTACGAGACCCTGTTCCCCGG
>JBJKPT010000779.1:0-6498 GCA_046706045.1 Desulfobacterales bacterium | reverse complement strand
ATCTTGTCTATCGCCCGATGATGATAAAACCGGCACCATCCGTGTCCGCTGTATCCGGGTAAAGAAGAGGATACCCGGGTATAAGCATCTTGCTCAATGCTTGAGTGCAATCAGTTTATGCAAAATGCATAATCTACCTGTCCCCATTTTTTTCTCTATCTCCCGCATGGAAGAGGGGATCTGCGTCACGAGGCCGAGCATGACGGCGTTGCCCATCTTGTCTATCGCCCGATGATGACAAAACCAGCGCTATCCGTGTCCGCTATAGCCGGGTAAAGAAGAGGATACCCGGGTATAAGCATCTTGCTCAATGCTTGAGTGCAATCAGTTTATGCAAAATGCATAATCTACCTGTCTCCATTTTTTTCTATGTCGGGGAGTTGAGACAAGGGCTCAACGCCGATAACGGGTGAATCGTCCCGTTTCCGATACCTTCGGCCAGCCCGGACCCATGAAGCCGAAGATCACGCCCCGGCCTTCGACGGACTCGAGGTTCCAGAGTAGGCCGGCCGCCAGGTAGAGGACCGACGAGGCAAAGATGTTCGGAAGCCAGGTGACGGGGTAGCGGCCGTCCCGCAGCACCAGGTAGAGATCATAGGACCAGCTCGCCGTAAACATCCAGACGCAGAAGGCGATGAACAGATGGGCGAAGGGCCGCCTTCTTTGCAGGGCGAGGCAGCAGATCCCGACCGCCCACGGCGCGGTGGCGTAGGCCAGGATCGACATGAACCCCGCATCCCAGTAGTCCCAGGTGGGGTCTCTGGTATAGGGGGCGATGACGACCATGCCCGCGGCGGCCACCGCAAACGTGATGACCTTCCCGCCCTGGAAGAGCCGGGTCCAGTAATCGCGGTGGAAGAGCTCCAACGCGCTCCGGCGGTGAATCATCAGCGCAACGGCGACCAGACATGCCAATATCCAACCCGCGGTATAAGCCATGAAGGCAGGGGGCATCGTCGGAAATCCGTCGTGTGCGGTCATGTATGAAATACGGTGCTGCGGTACAGGATGGAACAATTCGTATATCGGAGCATATAGAAAAAAACCGTAAAAGCCATCCAAAATTGACGGATTCGCAAAAAGTCCTCGAACCGTCATGCCGGACCGGATCCGGCATCCGGACAGTGTTCAATTTGCAGGATAGCGCTAAAGCTTCGCCACGTGCCCGACTTTCGCCGGAAATAGGGGAAAAGCGCTTTTTCACGGTTTCATCCAAATTGGAGGGCGATGGGGGTCCAAGGACATGCCGGCCACCTCAACCCGCGCTTCGGAAGCCTGGGGTCGCGGGAGATGTTCTATCCCGCTTTTTCCATGAGCGTGATCTGATCCAGGATCTCGTTGTAGCGTTTTTCGTGAATCGGATAGAAACAGAGCACCGCGATGGCCAGGACAAACACCGCGGCGGCGATCGGTCCGAGGAGAACCTGGATGCCGAACAGGGAGGTCTTCGTCTGCGCCACATCCGGGACGTACCCCACCAGCGAAAGCACGGCTCCCGTGATCCCCAGGGCGACGGCCTGGCCGATTTTCATGCCGAAGGTCCAGATTCCGTAAAAGGCGCCTTCCGTCCGTTCGCCGGTGAGCAGGTAATCGTACTCGATGGCGTCCGGGACAATGGCATAGGGCATGGCATAGGTAAACCCCATCCCGATGCCCGCGACAAAGAAGATCGCCAGAGAGACCGCGATCCCGTAACGATGCCCCATGAAGAAAAGTACCACCATGGACACGGCAAGGATCGCCATGCCCAGGCCATAGGTTGCCTTTTTGCCGATCTTTTTGGCCAGGAAAATGCTGGGCGGGATAAAACACATGGCCGTCACCAGCAGGATCAGCATGGCCGTGGTCGTGGCGGCCTCGTCGTGATGGACGTACTTGAAGTAGTAGATCACGACCCCGGCCACGATGGTGATGGCCGTGACATTCAGCGTGTAGGTGGCGAGGATGAGCAGGTAAGGCACGTTCTTGAATACTTTGAGTTAGGTTTTGAAAAAGCCGGTCTCCTGCACCCGGCCACCCCCCTCCGGCTCGCGGACCATGATCACGGTGGCAAGGGCCGTCGCCATCATCAAGAACCCGAAAACCGTTCCCATTACCGTAAAACCGGTATTTTTGTTGGCAAAGAGGTCCACCAGGGGAAGTGCGGCACCGGCCCCGAGCAGCGTGCCGATCACCGCGAAGCCGAAGCGGTAGCCGTTCAGGGAAGTCCGCTCATGGAAATCCTTGGTCAGCTCCGGTGTCAAGGCACTGTAGGGGATGTTGACCAGCGTGTAAGCCGTGCACAACAGGCAGAAGATGACCACGCTCCAAGTGAAAAGCGGCCATTGGCCGGTCAGGTGGGGGTTGGTGAACATCAAGATCATCATGATGAACAAGGGAACGGAGCCGAACAGGATGTACGGCCGCCTTCTTCCCCACCGGGTTCGGGTTTTGTCCGAGAGATAGCCCACCACCGGATCGGTGACGGCATCCCAGATCTTGCCGATCATGATGACGATGCCGGCGAGCCCTGCGGAGACGCCGAGCGTATCGGTCAGGTAATTCAGCAGAAGAAAGGCGATGACGGTAAAGAACAGGTTGCCGCCCAGGTCGCAGACCCCGAACCCCACTTTTGTCTTGATCGGCAGTTTCCCGCTGTCCATCGAACGCTCCTTATTTTGAGGGCACGCATCACAACCCCAGGACGTCTTTCACCTTCAATCCTTCCTCGATCGCACCGTCCAGTTCCAATTCACCTCCGACAAAGCAATCCTCGATGGTTTTTGTCCCCCTTAAAATGTCCGCCCAGGAGGCCGCCGATACCTTGATGGTCAGCGCCGGCGGCCTGGCGGAAAGCGCGGTCGCGGTGGTGAGCGTTCCGTTTTCAAACCGAAGCTCGTAATGGAACGTTTGACCGTCTTCCCCCTTGACGAACAGTTGAATGACCGAGCGCCAGTTCCGGGCTTTTTCCGCGTTGACCCGATTGATGAGGCCCGCCGTCAGCCCGTCGATCGTATCCCGGCGTATTTCGCGATCCGGCTCCGGGAAGGTACGGGGGGGATGGCCTTGTCGTTTCGCGCTTGCCCGGTCGACTTCCTCGCGGATTCTCTTCTCGGTGTAGGCCGAGGGGTCTTCCGCATCCAATTCATCGACGTAGACTTCCCTGCGAACCCGGGCCGACTTGGAGATTGCGAGATCGAGCTTCAGGATCTCCCGGGCCTGTTCCCCGCTCAAGAGGGGGGAGGTTTTTCCCTGGATGGCGTTGACGAAGTTCCGGGTGGCGCCGATGAAACCTTCTTTCCAGTCGGTTTCGACGTCATCGAAGTCCATCCATCCGTTTCCGTCAAACAGCCTCACGCCCGGGCCGGTACAAATGTTTCCGGTGCAACGCCGGATGCAGAGGATCCCTTTGGAGCCCGTGACCTCAAACCATTCATCGTTCGCATAGTATGCCGACGGGATATGCAACTGCGGGGCGTGGACGTATTCGCAGGTGCCGTATCTTACCCCTTCCTTGTGTTTCCACATGATCACCGCCGGGCTATCGATGATCCCGTCCAGGGTATCGATCCAACTCGCGACCCGCTCCACCGGACCCAGCAGATATGAGGCCGCCGACCAGAGATGGTGACCGTGGTCGAAAGTCTGAAATCCTCTGCCTTGCGCGTTTTCCGCGGCCCGCCATGCCCAGGCGGAAGCGGGGACGTCCCAACCGCCGCTTCCTCCGCTGATCATCTTGATGCGCAGGTTGGAGGGCGTGCCGATCGCGCCTTGCGCGATCAGTTGCTTGGCGAGCACCAGCGGCGGATAGAAGAGGTAGTTGTCCGATACCTTGAACAGGGTTTTTTGTTCGGCGACGGCGGCGAGGATTCGATCGGCGCTTTCCAGGCTGATGGCCATCGGTTTCTGAAGCGCCACGTGCTTTCCGGCCTTTGCGGCATCGATCGCCATCGCTTCGTGAAGGGGCTGGGGGGTCAGCACCTCCACCGCGTCCACGTCGCGGTCCTCCAGCAGCGCCCGATAGTCCGCGTAGCACTTGGCAGCCCCCCAGGCCTTTCGTTTCTGTTCCGCCAGCTCCCGGTTGGTATCGCAAACCGCGTGGATCCGGGCCGACGCGCAACCGATGTATCCGGCGCGGTGCAGGTCGGAGATCCTGCCGCAGCCGATAATCCCGACGTTGATCGTATCCATCGCGGACCTCCTCAAAAATCCTGAACAGTGTCCTTTCCGGGATCTCAATGTTGCCTGAGTTCAAGGCGGGTGGACGATTCGAACCGGCGCAACAGCGGGCTGTTTCGAAGATTCCAATCGAAGCACCCAACGCAGAAATCGCGGCGAAGGACCATTTTTGGATGGGCACTAAATACCCAACGACACGTACTTGGTTTCATAATAGGCTTCCAGCCCCTGCTTCCATCCTTCCCGGCCGACCCCGCTCATCTTCATTCCGCCGAAGGGGCACTGTGCGGCGGCGGGGGAGCAATCGTTGATGCCGATGATCCCGGCTTCGAGTTCTTCCGCCAGTCGAATGGTCCACTTCAAATCGTTGGTCATGGCATAGGCCGCCAGTCCGTAGGGGGTGTCGTTGGCCATTGAAATCGCCTCCTCGACGGTCTCGTAACCGATGATCGGTAGGATAGGGGAGAAGGGCTCCTCCTGGAGGATCCTCATCTCCTTGGTGATTCCGGTGGCGACCGTCGGTTCGAAGAAAAATCCGTTCACAAACGCGCTTCCGGCCGGCTGCTTTCCGCCCCAGAGGATTTGCCCCCCTTTCTCCCGAATGTCGTCAACCAACCGGAGACACGCTTCGACGCGTTTCTTCTCGAACAGGGGCCCGACATCGGTGGCGGCGTCGAGGCCGTTTCCCAACCTGAGTCGTTTGACCCGCGCCACCACGTTTTCTTCGAATTCCTTTTGTCGGGAACGCTGGATGAAAAAGCGGCTGGCGGAGATACAAACCTGGCCCATGTTCCGGAATTTGGCGAATACGGCCGCCTCCGCCGCTTTCTCCGGAGAGATGTCGGGAAGGACGATAAACGGGGAATGGCCGCCGAGTTCCAGGGAGATCTTCTTCATCCGTGCCGCACAATCCCGGTAAAGGCGCCGGCCCACCTCCAGCGATCCGGTAAAACTGATTTTCCTGATCCGCGGATCCTCGATGAATACCGCCGAGCATTCCGCCGGATCGCCCACCACGAGATTGACCACCCCCGGCGGAAAGCCGAGCGCATCCATGATCTCGAAGATGCGAATCAGGGTCAGGGGCGCCTGGCTGGCCGGACGGTTGACGACGGGACACCCGGCTGCCAGTGCCGGGGCCATTTTGCGGGACGAAAGCAAAACCGGGAAATTCCACGGGGAAATGGCGGCCACCGGTCCCATGGGGTGCCTTATGGTCAGGTGCCGGCGGTTTTCCAGCCGGCCGGGGATGACGTCCCCGGCCGATCGTTTGACTTCTTCCGCATACCATTCGAACTGGTCGGCCGCGGCACCGATTTCGCCGAGTGCCTCCGGAAGGGTTTTGCCCACTTCTTCCGTCAAGGTTTTCGCCAGTGCGGCGCGCTCCTCCCGGATGGCGGCCGCCAGGCGTTTGAGAAACTCCGCCCGGTCGTAAACCGGCCTGCGGCGCCATTCCCCAAGCGCGGCAAAGGCCGCCGCCACGGCAAGCTCCGCTTCCCATTTTCCGCCGTAGTCCACTTGCCGGATGAGTGCTCCGGTTGCCGGATTGATCACGTCTTTTTGTTTTTTCCCGCCCGGTTTGATCCAGTCTCCGGCGATGTAAATGGATCGCGACATGTCGGTTCTTCCCCCTCGATCCGGAGCCGTCTCGGCATATGGCTCCTACAAAAAATCCAGGTCACAGCCCAAATGCGCCTGCAGCACATGTTGCTGGTGCAGCTTCAACCAACCGCGTTCGGCGATCGGCAAGGGTTTCCACGCGCGCCGCCGTTTTTCCAGTTCATCGCGGCCCAGCAACAGATCGATCCGGTGTTCGGGGACATTCAGCTCGATCAAATCCCCGTCTTTCACCAGGCCGAGCGGCCCGCCGGCGGCCGATTCGGGGGAACAGTGCAGCACGATGGTCCCGTAGGCCGTGCCGCTCATTCTCGCATCGGAGACCCTCACCATGTCCTTCACGCCCCGGGCGGCAAGGTATCTGGGGATCGGAAGGGAGCCCGCTTCCGGCATGCCCGCTCCCACGGGGCCGCTGTTTCGCAACACCATCACGTGTTGGGGGGTGATTCCCAACTCCGGATCGTCGATGCGTTCCGCCGCATCCCGGGGCGATTCGAAGACGACGGCGGGCCCCCGGTGGCGCATCAACCGGTCGCTTGCCGCCGCCGTTTTGATGATGGCCCCGTTCGGCGCGAGGGTTCCGAAAACCGCCGTGATGGCGCCCCGGGCGAGGATCGGGTGATCGACGGTCCTGATCGTCGTCTGCCAGTCCCCGGCCCTTTTAACGGCGGAGAGCCGCTCGCCCAGGGTGTCGCCATGGATCGTTCCGCCGGAAAGATCGAG
>JBJKPT010000778.1:0-2815 GCA_046706045.1 Desulfobacterales bacterium | reverse complement strand
GAGAAAATACTGGTCCAAGGCGTCGTCGCCCGCCACCAGCACCATGGCCGCGGGCTGTCCGGAACGGCCCACCCGGCCGCTGCGCTGCCAGGTGGACACCATGGAGCCGGGGTATCCCACGAGGATGCAAAGGTCCAGATCCCCGATGTCGATCCCCAGTTCCAGGGCACTGGTGGAGATCACGGCGAGAAGCTCGCCGCTGGTGAGGCGCGCTTCGATTCCCCGGCGGGCCTCCGGGAGCAGCCCGGCCCGGTAGGGGCTGATGCGGTGGGCCGTCTCCGGAAACCGGCGGGCCATGCCGATGGAAATGAGCTCCGCGAGTTTCCGCGACTGGGTATAGACGATGGTGCGAAGGCCGCGTTTCAAAGCCGTGGCGAGAAGTCCCAGGCTGGCCTGCAACGGCCCGTCAAGGGAATCGATGAGCACGATGTGCCGCTCCCCGGCGGCGGTCCGGGTCCGGGTGACGGCCTCGGCGGGCTCCCCCGTGAGCTGTTCGGCGAGCTCTTCGGGGTTGCCCACCGTGGCCGAACAGAAAACGGTGACCGGGCGGGCCCCGTAATGTCGGCAGATCCGCGCCAGACGCCGGAACACCTGCGCCATGTGCGAGCCCATCACCCCGCGGTAGGTATGCACCTCGTCGACGATCACAAAGGCCAGGTTCCGAAACAGGGCCCCCCACCGGTCGTGGTAGGGCAAAAAGGAAAGGTGGAGCATTTCCGGGTTGGTGAGCACCAGGTGAGGCGGTGCCTCCCGGATCTTTCGGCGATGCCAGGCCGAGGTGTCCCCATCGTAGATCGCCGCCGTTACGGGCTCCGGCATCCGATGCGCGGCCAATTCCAGGAATCGTTTGATCTGATCCTGCCCCAGGGCCTTCAGGGGGGTAAGGTAAAGGGCACGGGTGTCGGGCCGGGCAAGGATCGCCTCCAGCAGGGGCAGATGGTAGATGAGGCTCTTTCCGCTGGCCGTCGGGGTGGCGACCATCACGGATTTCCCGGAGCGGATCCGGTCGATCGCCGCGCTCTGGTGGGCATAGAGCCGCTCGATCCCCACGGATTTCAGCAGGCGCGCAATGGCCTCCGGCCATGGCGCGGCCGGATCGGCCCACTGGGCCGGCCGTGCCGGAAACCGGCGATGGTAAGCGATCCGCCAGGCGCCGGCCGGCACCTGGCTCAGATCATCCAGAAACCCTTCGATACCGGCGACGGCAAGGGACGGGGAGACCGGGGTCATCGAATCGGCGAATGCTCCGTATGCATTTAAATTGCTTGAAAAAAAATTTTTTCGCCCTATGATAGGGTCAACCAGCCGGTTCATTGCATACATGACGGCCGGGGCGATCGCAAGAGATCACGGCTTTTCCGGCGCCCCGACGCCTGCGGCGGGTGCCGCCGGCGAACCGGCCCAACCCATTGGAAGCATGCCCGAAGATCCTCCATATCACCCAGATCGTCCCTGCATCCCCGTCCATTTCGTTTGCGCCGCGGCGACGGCCCGCAACCGCGGCTGCCGTATGCCGGCCGTGATATCGGAAAGTCCCCGTTTATGATAAATGAAGTCCTTATCCTGATCGTGCTGTTGCTTTTTTCCGCTTTTTTTTCGGCGGCGGAAACCGCCCTGTTTTCCATCAGCCGGTCCCGTGCCCTACACATGGCCAAGCAGGCGGACCGGACCGGTCGGCTGATCGGCCGGATGAAGGAAAACCCGCACCGGCTGCTGACCACGATTCTGATCGGAAACAACGTGTCCAACATCGCCGCATCGGCCCTTGCCACCGCCATCACCATCGGCCTGATGCCCAACTACGCCGTAGGGCTTGCCACCGGCGTCATGACCTTTCTCATCCTGGTTTTCTGCGAGGTCTTTCCGAAATCCATCGCCACACGGAACAACCTGCTGATCGCCCGGATGACCATTTTGCCGGTCTACTGGATGTCGCTTCTTTTTTTCCCGGTCATCGCGTTCTTGAATTTCATCCCGCGGGTGACCGGGAAGATCCGCAAGACGCCGGCGGCGACCGAAGAAGAGCTCATGACCTTCATCGAAGTGGTGGAGGAGGAGGGCGGAATCGAGGAGGAAGAGAAAGAGTTCATCGAAAACGTTTTCGAATTCGACGACACCAACACCTCCGAGTGCATGACGCCGCGGGCCGACATGTTCGTGATCGAGGCCGGCGAAAAATTGAGGCTCGATGCGATCCTTCAGTCCGGATTTACGCGAATTCCGGTCATCGACGGTGAAATCGACCACGTCATCGGCATCACCAACGTGAAAGACCTCTTTTCCGCCTACGTCAACGAGGGGCCCGAGATCGATGTCCGAAAAATCATGCGCCCGCCCTATTTCGTTCCGGAAAACAAGAAGCTTGACAAGCTCATGCAGCAATTCCGAAAACGCAACGAGCACATGGCCATCGTCATCGACGAGCACGGCGGGGTCTCGGGGCTCATCACCCTGGAAGACACCCTCGAGGAACTTGTGGGCGAAATCCGCGACGAGACCGACCGGGACGAGGAGCCCCTCATCGTCACGCTCAACCCCGGGGAATGGATGGTGCAGGGCAAGACCGACATCGAAGACGTGAACGAAACCATCCCGATGCAGATCCCCGACATCAAGGAATACGACACCTTCAGCGGGTACGTCCTCAACCGGATCGGCCGCATCCCCAGGGAAAAGGAAGAACTCCGCCTGGACGACTTTCTCGTCACCGTGGAAGAAAAGGACGGCAACCGGATAGGCAAATACATCGTCCGTCGCATGGATCCGTCCGAAGAAACGGTGGCGCACTGAGCGCCTCGGCCCTTCGGTACCATCC
>JBJKPT010000777.1:0-2074 GCA_046706045.1 Desulfobacterales bacterium | reverse complement strand
CTCCAGGCGTTCGCCTGCCTCAAGCGCCCGGAAAGCGCGGGTGACGTTGAGGAGGGTCAACGGCGCAATGAAACCGCGAAGATCGATCTGGCGCACATTTTTTCCTTTTTCTTCGAACTTGCGACCACCTTGGTCTGTTTCCCATGGCCAGGGAAATACGGACTCCGCAAGGGAAATGCCAACGCGACAAATTTTTGCAAGAAAATTGTTGTTTGGGATTTTTTGTTGAAAATACAAGTAGTTATGGATTTACCTCCGCCACCGGGGAAAGGTTGGGCGCCCCACGACTTGACGGACAGGTGTTCAACTGTTAAAAGTTAAATTTAACGTATGTTAAAAATTTAACACTTAAGGATATCATGAAGGAAAACGAAGCCAACGCCTACTGGAAAACCGTGGTCGACACCATCCACGACGGGGTGCTGATTGTCGATCCGGAGGGCACCATCATCGACGTCAACAAGGCCCTGTTGCGGATGACCGGGTATTCCGCCGAGGGGCTGATCGGGCACTCCTGCACGCAGCTCAACTGCGATATTTGCGAATTGTGCCGCAACGGCGATAAGGGCCACTGGTGCAACCTGTTCAAAACCGGCGATGTCGAAATGCGCCGCTGCACCCTGATGAAAAAGGACGGGACCTACATCCATATCCTGAAAAACGCCTCCCTTCTTCGCGACACCGAAGGCACCGTCATCGGCGCCGTGGAGACCATGACCGATATTTCCGAGCTCATGGAAAAGGACGCCGCCATCGAGGCCTATCGCCGGGAGCTTCGTTCCGAGGACGGGTTTTGCGGCATCATCGGCACGGCATCGACCATGCAAAAGGTTTTTGACATGATCCGAAACGCCGCCTTTTCCGATGCGCCGGTGATCATCCTGGGAGAAAGCGGCACCGGCAAGGAGCTCATCGCAAGAGCGATTCACGACACCGGCGGGCGAAACGAGCGCCCTTTCGTGAAAGTCAACTGCGCGGCGCTCAACGAGTCCCTTCTGGAAAGCGAACTTTTCGGCCACGTGAAAGGGGCCTTCACCGGCGCGGTGCAGAGCCGGACCGGACGCTTCGAAGCGGCCGATGGCGGCGACATCTTCCTGGATGAAATCGGGGATCTGCCGTTGGCCACCCAGGTGAAGCTTTTGCGTGTGCTCGAAGAAAAGGTGATCGAGCGCGTGGGGGATAACCGGCCCATTCACGTGGACGTGCGGATCATTACGGCCACCAATCGGGATTTGCGCCGGCTGGTTCGCGAGAACCGGTTCCGGGAGGATCTTTTTTACCGGATCAACGTCATTCCCATCGGGGTGCCGCCCCTGCGCGAGCGAAAAGGGGATATTCCGCTATTGGCCGAGACCTTTTTCCGGCGGATTCGCTTAAAGAGCGAAAAGCCGGTGGAGGCCATCGGCAATCGGGCCATGGATGCCTTGATGGGCCACTCGTGGCCGGGCAACGTGCGGGAGCTGAAAAGCGCGCTGGAATTTGCGTTCGTGTCATGCCCGGGCCGCGTGATCGATCTCGACCACCTGCCGTCGGAGGTAATGGCCGGACCGACGGCCTGCGGCGCGGAGCCGGCCCCGGGCGGCACCCGCGAAGAAAGGCAGAAACAGGCATTGATCGAGGCCCTCGACCGGTTCAAAGGAAACCGCACCCGCGCGGCGGAATCCCTCGGCATCAGCCGGGTCACGGTCTGGAACCGGATCAAGAAGTACGGCCTGGACGCGAAACGGGATGGGGTGGGGAGGCTGGGATGACTTCCGTGCACGGATTTTGATCTTGCCCCCTCGACTCACAACCGGCACCGGCGGCATTCCTCGCAGGGACGGACCGGGCAGGGGGGGGAGGAGCGGGCCTCCTTGGCCCGGCGGTACTCTTCGAGAAGAAATGCCCGGGAGATGCCATGGTCGATGAATTCCCAGGGCAGGCGCTCCCCGGGGAAGCGTTCGCGGGTGGTGAAAAAGTCCGGGGGCGGCGAGGGGGTCTTCATGGCGCGGGTCCAGTTGCCGCCGTTTTCGAGGATTCCGGCCAATACGGCGGCGGTGCGGCGGTCCCCGCGGGAAAGAAGGGCCTGTTCCAC
>JBJKPT010000776.1:0-2612 GCA_046706045.1 Desulfobacterales bacterium | reverse complement strand
CCCCGATTCCGCTCGCCATGGCCGTCATCGCCCCCTGGGCAGGCCATATCGCCGACCGGTACCGATCCGGCACGCGGCTCATGACGGCGGGCGGGATGTTCGTCTCCGGCGTGGCCTGCCTGTTGCTCCTGTTCCTCGGCAACCGGGTCCACGTGATGCTGCTGGTGGGCGAGTTGATTCTCCTCGGCATCGGAATGGGCATGTTCACCCCGCCGAACAACAGCGCCATCATGGGCGCGGCGCCGAGGGAAAAGCTCGGCCTGGCCGGCGGAATCCTGAACATGATGCGGTCTCTGGGCCTGATCTTCGGGGTCGATATCTCGGGGCTCATTTTCACGGCCTTGGAGCACCGGTACCTGGCCAGGCATGGATATCCGCATCTCACCCACGTTTTCCAGAACGCGCAGATCCCCCTGGCCATGAAGGACCATGCTTTCATGCGGGGCTTTCTCATCGTGATCGGCGTGCTGATGCTGATGAATCTGGTCGCCGCGGCGCTTTCCACGCTCAAGGAGGCGACCGAAGCAGACGCCGAAGTGCTCGCCGCGGTCAAGGAGTTCGAGGCCGCCGTTTGATGCCACCGTTTCGGCGGCCAAACATTGCCGTCAGCGCCGGGCGGCGCCCTTGGGGGAGACCTCGACGGGCGACGCCCGGCACGTGGGGGGATCGTTGGCCCGGCCTGGGGAGCGGATCGTCCTCGATGTCGAGCGGTGGGCTGGGCGGGCCGGGGGCGACCAAGCCGGAAGCTCATTTGTGGCTGGTTCAGGATGAAAATAGGGCCGTTTTATATCCTCGCCATCGAAGACCCGATGGGATCGCCGTTCTCGCCGCATCCACGGTGTCCGATGCCGCTTTGCATGGGCAACGATCGCGAAGCGGCATCTTTCTTGTATCTGCGGCATTTCCTCAATCGCTCAATTTCGGTTTGTGCCTCTCGTCGGGGTGATGACGCACGTTATGTCCGAATGATCTGGCCAGCCCTTTCCCTTGCGAGGTAACGACCGGCTTCCACGACCGCAACGCCGTTGATGAAGACGTGGCGGATCCCTTTGGGGCGGCCGGCGGGAGCGGATCCGGCGGCCGGCGTTTCGTCGATTTCGTCCGGATCAAAGATCGTGATGTCCGCCTTTTTGCCCGGCGCCAGCAGTCCCCGGTCTTTGATGTGAAAACGGTCGGCGGCGGCGGAGGTCATCCGTTTGACGGCCTCCGCCAGCCCCAGCATCTTCCGGTCCCTCACGTATCGGCCCAGGATTTTCGGAAACGTCCCCTTGGCCGCCGGATTGGGGTATCCCCCGTAGCGGATGATGGCATCGGTTTCAAAGAGGCACAGATCATTGGAAAGCACGTCCTCGAGGATCTTTTCGTTTCCCGGTTCGCCGCTGTAAGCGTGCAGCAGCCCGACCGCCTGCCCCCGGCTTTTTTCGCTCAGCGACAGCAGGGCGCGAAATGGGGAAACGCCCCATTTTTCGGCAATTTCATTTACCCGATACCCGTTTAACGATTCCCATTCCGGCAGGATGGCATCCATCATTTGAAGGTCCCGGAGTGAAAACCCCACCAGCTTGAACCCCCAGGCCAGCTCCGCTTTCAAGCGCAGGCTCGGCCACAGGCGGCGATAGGCTTCCGGCAACCCGGCGAGGTACCAGTAAGGCAGAAGGACGTTGACGGTGGTGTTTCCGCAGGTATAGGGGAACGCGTCAAACATCACGTCGAGACCCGACTGCCGGGCTTCTTCGACCATGGCGATCGCTCTTTCGGCGGTCGACCAGCTGCGGCGTCCGACGAAAATAAAATGGGAAATCTGAAGCCTCGCGCCGGAGGTGCGCGACACGTCGAGCATTTCCTTCAATGCCCGAAGGTTGTGCGCTTTCGGATAAGTCAGCGGATATGCCGGGGAGACCCGGCTCAAGGCCTTCAGGTGAACGGTGACCGGTTTGTCGGCAGCGGCGGCGACTTTTGAAAAGGCCGCGAGCTCCTCCGGCGGCGAATACATTCCCGGGTCGTATCCCAGGCCGAAACTCAGTCCGCAGGCGCCCTCGTCCAGGCAGCGGCGAAGGGCGTCGCCGCAGCCCTTCATCTCCTCGGCGGGCATGGCCCCCCGGCGGGTGGCGGCATGGGCGGCCCGAACGGCCCCGTGCCCGACCAGCATGGCCTGGTTCACCACCGGCCGAGCGTCACGCACGCGTTCGAAAAAATCGTCCGTCGAGGTCCATTGAAAATCCAGCGGCCTGTCCACCAGCAGCCCGAAATGATCCGTTTCCGCGAGCCGCCGGGTGCTCTCCGTGACGGGCACCGGCGAAAACCCGCAGTTGCCGCCGATGATGGTGGTGACCCCCTGTTCCGGCAGGCACTTCAAGGGGATGTCGTGATCGGGCAGCGGGAGCAGCCATTCCGAATGGGAATGCATGTCGATGAATCCGGGCGCCACGGCGCATCCCGCCGCATCCATGGTTCGATCCGCCTCCGGGACCGCTTCGCCGTCTTTGAATACCCCAGCGATCGTCTCCCCCTGGATCAGCAGCTGTCCGGAAAAGGCGCCGTTCCCGGAGCCGTCGACGATTCGGCCGTTTTTTATCAACAATGTGCCCACGGTATCCTCCGATGGATGAAGC
>JBJKPT010000775.1:0-5164 GCA_046706045.1 Desulfobacterales bacterium | reverse complement strand
CTGGTCGTGTTGCCGGTGGTGGTATTGTACCCTTCATTGGTAATGATGTCGCTGCCGACATTGTACGTGGTGCCGTTGCTGCCTTGAAAGCCGTAAACCCCGCCCCACTGGACGCCGAGGCTTCGGGCCGTGTCCTGGGTCGTCTCCACGATGTTGGCCTCGATGCGCACCTGGGGGGTCGGCCAGTCCAGTTGGTTGACGAGGGCAACGATCCGGTTCAGGTCTTCGGGCAGGGCTTGAATGATCAGGGAATTCGTGTGTTCGTCCACCAGGACACTGCCGATGGGCTTGCCGGTTTTCGTGGTGGAAAGATATTTCTCCAGGTTTGCCTTGAGCTTCGCCGCTTCGGCATAATCGATGCGCACGACCCGGGTCACCGGCTCGCCGGTCATCCGGAAGTTCTCCTCCTCGGTCTTTCGTTTCAGGTCCAGTTGCATGTCGGCCAGGGTCATGACCCGGATGATGTCGCCGTCCATGGCGTAGGAAAGGCCGTTGCTGCGCAGCACCCCCTTAAAAACCTGGTCCCACGGCGCCTTTTCGATGTTGATGTCCGTCCGTCCCTTTACCCGATCGTTGATGATGATGTTCATGTCGGCGGCCCGGGCCAAGGTGCGCAACAGCACGGCCACGTCGACGTTGTTCATGTTGAGCGATACGGGCATCCGGGGCAGTGCCGGGGATTTCGCCACCGGAACGCCCTTGGTCCGGTTGGCCCCCTGCGCCGTTTCCGAGAGGGGCGCTCGAACGCGCGCCCTCGGCGAATACCCCTGGGACACCTCCGCCCGGGCCTGCCATTGGTTGAAGGCTTCCTCGGCCGCGCGATGCTGCGGCCCCGCACAACCGGCCACGAGCACCAGGGCCGCCCCCAATCCCAGGACCACGCACCGGGGCGCCCGGGTCCGCGGCCTCCCCGTGCTGGGTTTACTGATTGTCCTGAAGCTCAATGCGCACCGCCTCCCCGCTTTTCGGATCGCCGATCACGACGGCGTCCGGTCCGATTTGTCGAAGCACGTCCCCCTCGGGGGGGATGGCGTCACCGACCGTGTATTCGATGCCGTTGATGACGGCGAATCGATGCGTGCCCATCGCCAGATACCCGGAATAGACGAATCGGCCGGCCAGTGCCCGGAGGATCGCCTGGGCCTGCTTTGCTTTTTCGATTCGGGCGCGCTCGAGCGCGGCGGCATCGGCCTGCGGCCGGGGAAAAGGATTCCGCGACAGCTCGGCGGCGGCGGCCTTTAACAGGAGCGCATCCCGTTTCCGGTGATCCGCCGCCGAAATCTTCGCCGCGGCCTGGGTCACAATGGTTTGCAGCGACGGACCGTCCGGGGTCGCCAATGCCGCCGTTTTCCTGCCGCCGCCGGCGAAAAACAGCGCATAGACGCCGTACAACACGGCCACGGCCATGACGCCCAAAATGATTTTTTCACGCCGGTTCATGTTCGGTCCGTCTCTTCGGCGGCGAGGATCGCATCGCGCATCATGTCGGCCTGACGGCGATCCACAGCGTCAGCTCAAAAGAAAGCGGCACGGCCGGCGCCGTCGCGGCCGGCGCTTGCGTGACGCGGGTTGCCGGCTTGGGCATGGCATGGACCCCCACGGTTTCGATGACTTCCACAAAGGGGATTTGGGCAACGGCGAGGAGATAGCGCCGAAATGCGTCCAAATCGCCGGAAAGCATCACCTGGACCCGGACGCGCCGGGTCTTTTGAAGAAAATTTTCCAGACCGGCCTGCTCATCCGTCACCACGAGGTGTCGATCGAGCGCCGCGGCCGTCAACCGATTGATCGCCGAACCGATGTCCTTCCGCGGGACCGCCGTCACCGGCGGTAGCGGAAGCGACGTTTTGTCACCGCCTTGGGCCAGACGGACCATTTGCCGGAAGACCGGTAAAAGCTGCCGCTGCTCGGCCACCGCTTTCCGGAGGGTCCTGGTTTCGGCCGAGAGCCTTGACAGCGCCCGGAAATTGGGAACGATCATCAGGCACGCCACGATCAGCACAACAGCGCCCAGGATGAGCAGGTTGCGGACGTTCTTGTTGATGCTCATCGCCATCTTCTGATTATTCTCCTATTTCGCGGGCCGCACAACCGATTTTTCTTTGCTTCGACCCAAATACTTCTCCCGCGCCCTAATGAACCTTGACCGTCACCTGGAAATAAAGCCGTGTCGTGTCACCATCGGTTTCAAACCGTTTCTTCCCGATGCGGGGTTGGGTCAAAAACGGCGACTGGTCCAGTTCGATCAGATAGGCGGCAAGCAGGGACTCGAGCTGGAGCCGGTCGCCGTGGACCCATCCCTCCAGCGCGGCGTCGGCCGGCGTGGCATCGATGGCCGAGGCCGTCACATGGCCGTTGTGGATGACCAAGCCACTCAGCTCGATGTATGCCGGCGTCCGGTTGATGATCTCGGAAAATACGGCGTTGACCAGGTAGCGGCGCTTTTGCTTGCTCTGGGCATCGAGGCGATGCGCCGCGGCGCCGGCGGCCTGGAAAATCATCTGCCGGCTCAGTCGCGGCGAATACGTTGCCAATTCGGCGCGCAGCGGCGCGTTCATGCTTCGGATCCGGTCCATCCGTTGCCCCTGCCAGAAGAACACCCCGGCACAGCCCAGCATCAGGGCGATGAACGCGGCATAGGCAACCCGGTTGATCCGCTGCGCCATGGCACTGCGGGCCCGGTCTTTCTGGGTAAACAAGAAATTCGGGGTCCCGGGATTGGCCGACAACGCCATCCCGATGCTCGGCAAATAGGCGCCCCGCTCGGCCTCTGTTTTCGGAAGGGGGGATAATGTCGGCGACCGGTTCGCGATCCGGAACGGATCGATGGTATCGACGGCCAGCCCGAGTTGGCCGCCCATGTATTCGACAATGCGGGGGTTGGCGCTGAGTTGGCCGCTGACAAATATCCGTTCGATCCCGGCCTCGTCGAAATTCCGCGCAAAATGCTCATTGGTCATGAGGACCTGGCGCACGATCCGGTCGATCGCCGGGCGGATCCGCTCAAAAACATCCAGTTCCGGGGCGCCCGGGTCCGGCGCCGCGGCGTCCGGTGTCTTGATAAAACCGCTCAACAACCGATTCGCCGCGGCCACGGTTTCGGCGCTCACCGGACGCTCCGTTGCCGCTTCCCCTTCCATCCGCGGCTCTTCCGGGGGCGCCAGGGCATCGATGACCGCATCGCGCATGCTGCGCATGCCGGCCTTGATATCCCGGGAAAGGGCCAGGGTGCCGCCCGCGAAGATCGCAATCCGCGACCAATCCCGGCCGATGAAGAGCGAACAGACGTTCTGGCTGCCGGTATCCGTCCAGCCGGCCCGGAATATGTTCTGCAAGCCGAAGGGAATGATGGAGATGCCGGTCAACGGGTAACCGGCGCGGGAAAAGATCTGCCGCAGGCGGCGGACCTCGTTCAGGGAGACGGTGTAGGCCAGGGCGAGAATGCGCGGTGCCCCGTCTTCGATGGTGTCGCCGATGACCTGAAAATCGAAGATCTGATCGGCTTGGATGCGGCCCGTGCGCTGGAAGGCGAAGGAAACGGCATTGGCCAGCTGCTTGGGTGACACCTTGGGAACGCGCACCAGCCGGGTCTCGACATTTTCAGAAGACATCGCCGTCCAGATCGAATGCCGTCTGTACGGCCGCGAAAACGCCTCCAGTGCTTTTCGCAACGCGTTCGAATAATCCTGGCTATCCGGTGAAACGTCCGACTCCACGGCCACCCGCTGATAGTCGGCCAGGACCGGATGGGGATCGGACAGCCGTTGAACGGCCGCCATGAGAAAATCCTGGGGTCGCAGATCGACGCCGATCACGGTCATCGACCGGGCTACGGCCGCGAGACGCCGCTCGACGCGGGGCCGTTTCGACCGCTTTCCATTCCCCGGTCCGCCGTCCGTCACCGGTTCCGGCACGCGTTTGGCCCGTGGAACCGCTGCCTTCGAACGGATCAGATCCAGTAGCTTCTCGGTTGAAAAGATGTCATCGCGGCTGGCCAATCGCCCGGATCCCCTTTGCAGCGGTTTTCCTCCTAAATCCGTGGCCGCCCGATAATGACGACAGCGGAACGGGCCCTCGAAACAACTTCCGGCGCCCTGCCGTGGAAGTGATGCCGGATATCGGAATGAATCAATAAAAACACTGGAATGTCAAGAGATATCGCGATTTTCCAATCGGCCGTGACCGAATGTAAATGCATTTTGGCGCGGAAACGAGCACGGCGGAGGAGGCCCTCGGATCGAAATTCGGCACTGCCGCCGCCGCGGCCGGGCATCCGATAAACGCTTGCGCACGGCAGGGCCGATTTCTCATCATGGGACCCGACGGCGCCTTTGAACAATTTCACTATCGGTGAATATGGACTTGCCTGAAAGCGTTCGCGAATGTAATTTGAAATCGTTCGGTCCCGAGGGACCGCCACTTCCCCATTACCCCAAACGGCCAGGTGATCCATGAACAAGCAAAACCGCGTCCACGTCTACCTTTCCGACCAGATGGTCCTGCTCGGCTTCGGACTGGCCGGGGTGTATTGGATTATCGATACCCTGCTTTATGTCTTTCTCCACTACCAGACAAATATTTTTTACCGGTTTTTCGGCATCAACCTCAGCGAACTGTGGACCCGGCTGATCGTCACCTGTCTGTTTATCATCTTCGGTGCCCACGCGCAGTACACCATCAACAAGCGACGGATGGTCGAAGACGAACTCCTGAAAAGCGAAGAAAAATACCGGACGATCATCGAAAGCATCGACGATGGATACTTCGAGGTGGGTCCAACGGGCGTGTTTTCGTTCTACAACGCATCGTTTTGCAAGATTCTGCGCTACTCGGCCGACGAACTCCGGCGCATCGGGACCTTGACGGCCATGATGGATGTCGTCGATTCCCGGAAACTGGTCGAAGCGTTTCAACGCGTGATCGACAATCGCGAGACGGTGCGTGCCTTCGACTGGGCGATCACCACCCGAAACGGTGAAAACCGATTCGTGGAAGCATCGCTGACACCGATTTCAAGCAGCGACGAAGTCATCGGCATCCGGGGTATTCTTCGGGATGTGACGGAGCGAAAACTGGCCGAGGCCCTGGCCCAGGAGAAGCGCACCGCCGAAGCGGCAAGCCTTGCGAAAAGCGAATTTCTGGCCAACATGAGTCATGAGATCCG
>JBJKPT010000774.1:0-1574 GCA_046706045.1 Desulfobacterales bacterium | reverse complement strand
CAGCTTGCAGATGGACGCCTCCACCCGCGGTTTCACTTCTTTTAGGTCCCCAAGGAATTAAGGTACGACTGCAAGTTCGTCCTCCGGCCGAGCCTGAGCTTTCGACGAATGTGATTTCGGTGAAAATCGATTTCCGATGGACCCTCACGCAGGGCAATGTCGGCTTGATCGAACCAAATTTGTTCGGTATCGGGCCAGAACTGACGGAGGGCTTTCCCGACCACTTGATCCCGCCCAAGGCCGGTTAATGTTTCGAAGGCCGCGTTCACTTCCACGAAACGCACATCTTCGACCTCTCCGGCGTTGTTTTTTTTCGTGATCTCGAATACGGCGCCGCTGACCATGGCGGCAGACAGGCGCCGGTACCTTTCCTCGCTGACCCGCAGGACAGTTCGACATGTTTTTTGTTGAGATCGGATAACTCGGTTTGCGCGCGCCGAAGTTCTCCGTTCTGGATCTGAAGCTCGACCTGGTGGACTTTTAGCTCCTCGATCAGGTCCAACATGTCGGCAGGTAAGACGTCCTCAACCTCCTTTCCGTGCTCGATCCGTTCTTCCGCCCGCCGGCGCAGCCTATCAAATTTCCTTTCTTGGCCATGGGATCCGTGTTCATGTCGAAAATGTCCCGAGTCAATTGCCAGGCTTCTTGCAGGTCTTTTTTGGAATTCTTTAACACCTCCTGGGCCTCTTTTTGCTCGTTGGATCGGTTGTTTGTCCAATCGGAATGTGCCAACACCGCAAAACGGGTCGGGGCCGGGACTCGGCCCGGGGTTATTTTCACGGAGGTCCTTCGCAAATCCGAAATGCGCCGTCCGGCATCGATGGCCCGGATCGTGATGGTTTGAATGAGTTCCATTCGATAGAAAACGGGACGGATCACGGGACCGTCCATAATCGCCTATTGACGGGTCGACTCAAAAAGCGCATAAACGCATGAAGAAAGATGAAGAAATAGTTATCGGACTCAGCACTGAAAGGACGCCGCACCTCGCCCGATCCAACCCATCACCGGCTCGCACCGGCCATACGCCCGGCGGGCCGAAGGCGGTGGGGGGAGACGTCGTGTCGGGGTTGAGTCCAATGCCTCAAGAAGGCAGGGGTCTTCGAGCCCAGCGCACCTCCCATCGCTTCCAATGGGACCTTCAGCCAAACCCATCGAAGACCCAATGGGCGCTGTTTTTTTGGTCATTTTTTAAAAATACCCGTCGATTGGATGGATCCGTCGGGATGGCGCTGCCGGGTTTCGGATTCCAGCGCCATCGGCCCCGAAGCAAACGTCCGTTTCCGGCGCTCAGAGATCGGACCGGATCGGGGCGGATTCGCCGAATATGGGGCATCTCCCCTATTTCCCGGGGAGTATTCCAATATTGATGCCCCCCTGCCAGGGAGGATGATGCAATCAAGTAAATCGACGCTCACGCGAAAATTGGAGCCGACATGGAGCCGAGGAATTTCTTGGGCCGACACGGGCCAGGGGCATTCCCAGCAACAGAGGCGATAACAAATGCACACGATGACATCGGTTTTGCAACCGGCAACGAAGCAGGCCGCCGATATTCTCAGGTCTTTTTATAT
>JBJKPT010000773.1:0-1721 GCA_046706045.1 Desulfobacterales bacterium | reverse complement strand
TACCGGATCTCGTGCCCCATCGGCGTTATCGGCGTGGTGTTCGAATCCCGCCCCGATGCCCTGGTGCAGATCTCGGCGCTCTGCCTGAAAAGCGGCAACGCGGTGCTGCTCAAAGGGGGGAGCGAAGCGGCGAAGACCAATCGGGTGCTGGCGGAGGTGATTCGAGAAGCCACGGCGGAGGCCGGCATGCCGCCCGCCTGGATTTCCCTGCTCGAATCCCGGGCCGATGTCCGGGACATGCTCGCCCAAGACGGCTACATCGATCTTTTGATCCCCCGGGGCAGCAACGCCTTCGTCCAGCACATCATGAACAACACCCGCATCCCCGTGCTGGGCCATGCCGACGGCATCTGCCACGTTTACATCGACAAAGCGGCGGACCGGGATCAGGCCGTCGACATCGCCGTCGACAGCAAATGCCAGTACGTCGCGGTCTGCAACGCCGCGGAAACCATCCTCGTGCACCAGGAGGCCGTGGACGTCCTGCCCCAGCTGGCCGGGGCCCTCACGGCCCACGGCGTGGAAATCCGCGGTTGCCCGAAAACGGCCGCGCGGATCGCCGTGCGGCCGGCAACGGAAGCCGACTGGAAGACGGAATACCTGGACCTCATCGTATCCATCCGGGTCGTGGACGATCTCGACGAGGCCATCGAACACATCAACCACTACGGCTCGGGTCACACCGATGTCATCGTCACCACCGATCGCCACCGGGCCGGCCAGTTTTGCCAGCGGGTCGATTCGGCCAGCGTCCTCGTCAACTGCAGCAGCCGGTTCGCCGACGGGTTCCGCTACGGATTGGGTGCCGAGGTGGGCATCAGCACGAACAAGATCCACGCCCGGGGCCCGGTGGGCCTCGACGGGCTGGTCATCTACAAATGGCAGCTGTGGGGAAACGGCCACCGGGTGGCCGATTACACCGGCCCGGCAGCCCGGGCATTCACCCACCGGCCCCTGAAACGGTAGTCGATCATGAATCGAAAACAGTTGCTTTCTTCGGTGACCCGCATCGTGGTCAAGGTCGGCAGCGGGGTGCTCACCCGGCCCAACGGCCTGAACTTGAACGTCATCGACGATCTGACCGCGGACATCTGCCTGTTGAACCAGCATGGCATCGAGGTCATCCTCATCTCCTCCGGCGCCATCGCCGCGGGCCTGCGGAAAATCGGCCTCGCCCGGCGTCCGCAGGCACTGGCCCAGCTCCAGGCCCTGGCGGCCATGGGTCAGAGCACACTGATCCGGACCTACGAGGACGCCTTTGCCCGCCATGGTCATAAAGCGGCCCAGGTGCTTTTGACCCGCGACGATCTCACCCACCGGCGGCGCTACCTCAATGCCAGAAACACGCTCTTTGCCCTCCTCGCCTGGAACATCGTGCCGGTCATCAACGAGAACGACACCGTGGCCGTCGAGGAAATCCGATTCGGTGACAACGACACCCTGGGGGCACTCGTCACCAACCTCACCGGCGCAGGCCTTCTGGTCAACCTCACCAATCTCGACGGCCTCTACGACCAGGATCCGCGGCAGCATCCGGAAGCAAAACTTCTCGATGTCGTGGATCGGATCGACGCACGGGTCCGGCGGATGGCCGGCACGATTCCGGGGCTCCTGGGCACCGGCGGCATGAAGAGCAAGATCGCCGCTGCCGAGAAGGTCTCCCTCGGCGGCAGCCCCACGATCATCGCCAACGGCCTGCACCCTGGCATCCTCCGGGAGAT
>JBJKPT010000772.1:0-3434 GCA_046706045.1 Desulfobacterales bacterium | reverse complement strand
ATGTGTCGGCGCTGGCCGTATCTGCCGAGCATTTTGGTGGATGTGTCCAACTGGCACGCCATGGCCCGGTCCTGTCCGGGAATGCGCACCGATGTCTCCGACGATTGGATCCGTCACTGCGTTCGGGCTTACCTGGCGGCGGAAGAAGGGCGGGGAGACGGTTGATCAATCGTCCCCATGCGGTGCTTCGGTATTCGTCTGCCATTGGTCCGGGGCCGTGAGGGCGAAGGCGGATGCCTCCGGGGGCGGGGCGGCATCGGTAGCGCTGAGCACGCGCCGGCGCATCAACAAGGCAATGCCATCTACCAGTTCCTGGGTCGATCCGTTCCAGCGCCGTCCGAGGGCGCTCCGGGTGATCGTCTCGCCGGCGTCGGTCAACGCGCAGGCCAACAGGTAGATCGAAATCGCCTCGACGGAAAGCCCCATGCGGAAAATACGCTGGTTGATCGCGGTGGGGGAGGTATCGTCGGTCATCGAAGCCGCCTTAGAACCTGGCCACGTATTTCGGGCCGACGATCAGCATGGCATTGGGAAGGGTCGATTGCACCCGTTCGATTTTGCTGCCGAAGAGAAGTTCCCGAATGAGGCCGTGGCCGAAGGCCCCCAAGACCAGCAAGGCATCGTGGGGCACGTCGTAAAGGTGTTCCTCCAGTTTCCCGTTTTCAAATACCTTCCAATGGCGCACCTCGTCGGAAAAAGGCGAGGAAAGCCCCTTGGTCTCAATCAATTCCTCGTAATGTCCGCGGTCTTCTCCCTCCAGGTGGGTGAAGACATCCAGCGGCACGTTGGCCAGCTGGCTGATCCGTTCCCCGAGGCGGAAGGCCTTGGCCGCATTGGTCGAGCCCCCGAAAAAGACGGCGATGCTTTTCCACGGTTTGAACACCGGGCTCGTGAGCAGAACCGGAAAGCGAGCGGAGCGCACGATGAGCCGCACCCGGGGGCCGATGTAGCCGAGACCGACCTTCGATGAGAGATCGCTTACGCTCCGGGGGCAGCACATGAAGTCAAAATCCGTATTGATGTCCGGGAGGCTCGAGGCGGTGAAATACTTTGGGGAAAGGTAGGTGCCTTTCATGCCGAATTCGCCCATCAGCTGGTCGCAATGGCTACGGGCGCTTTCCGGGGCGGTGAGGTAGGAACTGTCCAGGTCCACCTGCACGACGTCGTTATCGAAATACATCAGGAACTTGGTGTGTTCGGGAATGTAGACCATCGGCTGGACGGTTATCCGGCTGCAAAAATAGAGCGACTGGAGAAATGATTCCCGACCCGTCGGGGTATTGCGGAAAATGTGAAAAAGCTGATGCTCCATGATATCTCCTTTCCACGAATCGGCCTCCGTTTCCGTCTCCGGCGGGCACCGGGCGGAGAGTCGGAGTTGAGCGCCATTCCCGATCCGGGATGGGCACGGATTACGAGCTCGTTTGGACAATCAGGTCTTTTCCATACTGATCCAAGAGGGTCGCCTTGGAAACCATGCCCACGAAGCGGTTTTTCGACAAGACCGGCAGGGAAAAAACCTGCCGGGTGTCCATGATGTTCAATACATAGGCCACATCGTCCTGGATATTCACCGTCACCACATCCGTGTTCATGATCTGCTCCAGAATCACGGCATCGTAAATGATCGGGTTAAAGAGGTACGGCCGGATATCGTCCATTTGGATCAGCCCGACGAATTCGCCGGATTCCGGATCCTCGACCGGGAAATAATGCCGGTGCGATTTTTTGATCACTTTGATGAAATCCCGCAGCAGCATGTTCCGGGGCACGGGGATGCAGTCGGTTTCCAGGACTTCGGGAATGGACAAATCCGAGAGCACGCGGGCATCGGTTCCCGGCCGCAGAAGATGCCCGCGTTCGACCAGTTCCCGCAGATAGAAGGAAGCCGGTTCGAACAAGTGGCACAGCGAGGCGGTCAGCGCCGAGACGATGATCAGCGGCAAGATGACATCGTAGCCGCCGGTGATCTCGACGATGAGAAAGATTCCGGTCAGGGGCGCCTGCAGAATGCCGCTGATCAGCCCGGCCATGCCGAGCAGGGCGTAAAAACTATCGCCCGTCGTCATCAGACCCGGCCATGCCCACCCGAAAAAGCGGTAGAACGTCAATCCGGTAAAACTGCCGATCACGAGGCAGGGCGCGAAGATGCCACCGGAACCGCCCCATCCCAGGGTCGTGGACGTGGCCAGCATTTTGGCGATCGTCAGAAGGGCCGCGAGGACGAGCCCCTGGGCGAACGTGCCGCCGATCATGACCTGGATCGCGTGGTAACCTTCGCCCAGAATATCCGGAAAAACCAGGCCGATCAAACCGGTGGCGCAACCGCCGATGGCGGCCCGGGCCCATAAGGGCGCGGGTGTTTTTTCCGCCAGATGCGTCATGTTTTTCATCAAACGGGTCAGCAGCACGGAGGCTGCCGCGCATACGGCGGCAAAGATGGCGCAGGCCAGGATATCGCTGATCGTGATGTGAAACCGGTGGTGGGCGAAGTAGATCCGGTTGCCTTCGAGCTGCCGGCACAGTTCGGTGCCGGCAACCGCGGAAATGGCGATGGGGATGATGTTTTTTGCCGACCATTCGCCCAGGACGAGTTCGACGGCAAAAACCAATCCCGCGATGGGTGCGTTGAAGATGGAGGCGATGGCACCGGCCGCCCCACATCCGACCAGGGTCACCCGCTGGCGCTCGTTCAAGGCAAACATCCGGGCGATGGCGGATCCGATGGCCGCTCCGCTGATCACCACCGGTCCTTCCGGGCCGGCGGAACCGCCGCTGCCGATGGTCAGCGCACCGGACACGAGCCGGGTGATGCTGGAGCGAAATCGCAAGAGCCCGCCGTGGCGGGAAACGCTGTAGATCACTTCCGGGACCCCGTGCCCGGAGCCTTCGCGGACGATTTTTTCAAGGAATATCGAGGAAAGGGCGGCTCCGATGCCAGGGATCACAAAGGCCCACCAGTGAATCCGGTAGCGGCTGAGTCCGTCGAAGAGTGCCTCCAGGGCGCGCATGAGAAGCACGGAGGCAAGACCGCTGAACATGCCGACCACGACGGCAAACAGCACCATCATCAATCGGTCGTCGGATTTGAAAATTGGCCAGCGCGCCGGATATCGCCAGGTGGACCACCGCATCGCGTTTCCTTCTCCCCTATACCGCTTCGGCACTGTCCATCCGCCGTTCGAAGACCTCGATTCGTTCGAGCAGGTCGGATTTTTCCGGTGTTGATCGTAAAAACTGGTAGAACTCGGCATCCCGGACGCAAAATGCCAGCCGGGAGAGCAGGTTCAAGTGGGTCTTTACCGATGTGCTCAGCAGTAAAAACAGGACGAACACGGGCCGATCGTCCACCGCCCGGTAATCGATGGGGTTTTTGAGAAAGCAGGTCGTGATCACTGGATGGGTCATGGTGTGCAGAATCGGTGTGCGCGGGT
>JBJKPT010000771.1:0-1831 GCA_046706045.1 Desulfobacterales bacterium | reverse complement strand
CGAGACCATCTTTTCTTTTAAATTTTGAATGCCCCCTTGGGGCTCATAGCATCGCCCGAATCACCCCGCCGTCCACCCGGAGGGCCGCGCCGTTTGTCGCGGCGGCCCGCGCGCTGCACGTATAGGCCACGAGGTTGGCGACCTCACGGGTGTCGGCAAAGCGCTGGATGAGCGACGTGGGCCGCATCTCTTCAAAGAATTTCGCCTCCACCTCAGCCGGGGTAAGGTCCTGGATTTCGGCAAGCTTTGCCACAAACGTCCCCACCCCTTCGGACAAGGTCGGCCCCGGCAGCACGGAATTGACCGTCACGCCGGTCCCCCGGGTGGTTTCCGCAAGCCCCCGGGCCACCGAGATCTGGGCGGATTTCGTCACTCCGTAGTGAATCATCTCCGCCGGGATGTGCACCCCGGATTCGCTGGAAATAAACACGATCCGGCCCCAATTTTTCACCTTCATCCTCGGCAGGTAATGCCGGCTGAGCCGCACCCCGCTCATCACGTTGATCTCGAAGAACCGGAACCACTCTTCGTCCGGAATCTCTTCAAACGGCCGCGGGTCGAAAATCCCGAGGTTGTTGACGAGAATCGCCACCTCGGGAAACGCCGCGATCACCCGATCGACCCCGTCCCGCGTGGAAAGATCCGCTGCGATCCCCTCCAACCGAGCCGTCGGCACCGCCGAGGTAATCTGCTCTTGGGCCGCCTCCACCCGCTCCTTACTCCGCCCGTTCACGATCACCACGGCCCCTTCCTCGGCCAACACCGTGGCGATGGCCAGCCCGATCCCCGCCGTCGACGCCGTCACCAGCGCCGGCTTGTCCTGTATCTGCAAATCCATGATGCCCTCCCATGGCTCGTCGTGTTGAATGCGCGTCCATCTCAAAACGGCCCTTTCCTTTCACGCGATTTCCGCGTCGGCCGGGCGATTGGAATCCTCGAACGAGCCCAAGCGATGCCTCCGGTTGGAATCGTCCGTCCGCCTTGAACCCACGCGAAGTTGCCGATCTTGGGATGGACTCTAACGATACGGCGGGCGCCCGCCGCTGTCGAGCCGCTCCGGTTTGATTTTGGAGCGATGCGGCATCAGCTCATGTAGAGCCCCCCGTTGACGTGAAGGGTCTGTCCGGTGATGTAGCCGTTTCCCACCAGCAGGACCACCGCCTCGGCCACCTCTTCGATGGAGCCGAAGCGGCCGAGGGGGATCCGCTCCGGCCGTGCCATCGGGTTGTCCGCGATCATTTCCGTTGCGATCAGGGCGGGCGCAACGGCGTTCGCGGTAATGCCTTCCCCGGCCAGCAGCGACGCATACGAGCGGGTCAAACCCAACATTCCCGCCTTGGAAGCGGCATAGTGGGGGCCGATGATGCCGCCCACCCGGGCCGCCGCCGAGGAGATGTTGACGATGCGTCCCCACTTCGCCGCCCTCATTTTCGGAAGCACCGCCTGGGTTACCAGAAACGCCGATTTCAAGTTGACGTCCATGGTTTCGTCCCAGTCCGCTTCGCCGATGTCGTCCAGGGACCGGGGACGGGCGATCCCCGCATTGTTGACCAGGATCGACACCGGCCCCAGCGCCGCCTCGACGGACGCGATCATGCGAACGATGTCGGCGGAGGCCGAAACGTCGGCGCGCACGGCGATGCACCGGCGCCCGCACCGTTCCACCCGGGAACGGACGTCTTCCGCCTCCCTTTCGCGATTTCGGTAGTTGACGGCGATGTCCGCGCCCGCCCGGGCAAGGGCCAGGGCGACGGCCCGGCCGATACCTCGGCTCCCCCCGGTGACGAGAGCGATTCTATCGGCAATCTCGGATGCGTGCGTTGTCATGGGA
>JBJKPT010000770.1:0-3740 GCA_046706045.1 Desulfobacterales bacterium | reverse complement strand
CCCTCCAGTACGGCGGAGCCGGCCTGGGGCTCGCCATCGTCAAGGAGATCGTCCGGTTGCACCGGGGGCAGGTGGCCATGGACAGTTCTCCGGGCGCCTGGTCCCGGATCCGGATCGTTCTGCCCTGCGAGGGTTGAACATGTTGATTCATTTCAATTTTAGCTGATGGCATATTGGCGCAAGGCGTGATTTCAATAGAGGCAATTGGCTCCGAATTGCCGAAGAGTGCTTTTCCGGACGTATCCGATTGTCCCGAAGCCGTTGAGGAGCGAACATGAAATCGATTAGGCAAGACTTACACCGATGGTTTGACGGCAATTCTGCCGTATCCACCTTTTACGATCATTCGATTGGCACAGTCGCCCATGCGATAAGCCGTTCCCGATTTTTACTTCACACTATTGGAAAAGCCCGGCGTTTCGGGTTGGTGCATTTCCAAAAGCAATATGTTTGCAACCAACTTTACATTCGTCAGGGTGGTTGTAAGCAATGCGGTGCCTGCTGCAACCTTCTCTTCACCTGCCCCATGCTGACAACCCGTGGAAAATGCATTGTCTACGGTTCATGTCGCCCTCGTTCCTGCAAGGTTTTCCCAATAGATCAGCGCGATATTGACGAAGTAAATCTTTGCGGCGGTCATTGCGGCTACCATTTTGAGGGGGAAAATTCATAAGCCAAATGGGATACGCGCCTGCTGATGTTTTTCAATTGAAAGGCGAATGGCGGAACGGGAATGAGGAGTTTGAGGTTGTGAACCGGCCTCCAAACCCTCTTGACAAACCCATTGCCTTATCTTTTAATCATTTCAAGTGCGCATGATTTCTCGATGGATACCCATTGGGCGTCGGTCTTCGAAAATACACGATTTGTTCCTGCGGGGTCGTCGCTTCCTTAACTTCGGGCGGCTGCCTGCCATCAACCCGGCTTGCCGGGCTGTCCGTTTTAAGCGTTCGGTATATTCGGCATGAAGGCGGCAGCACCCACCGAGTGCCGGGCACACGGCACCGGTCCTTTATTTGCGTTCGTATTTCTTGGAGGAGATCCATGCATCCGGTTTCGTTCGGAGGGGCCTTGTCGCCCTGGCAGCCGGGCGTTTTCAGCCTGGTGGTCTACGGCGTCATCGTCCTCGGCCTGATGGCCCTGCTGCTCTTTCTCTCCTCCTGGCTGGGGCAGCACCGCTACCGCCCGGAAAAGGCCCGGGCCTACGAGTCGGGCATCATCCCGACCGGCACGGCGCGCTTCCGCTACCCGATCCCGTTTTACCTTGTCGCCATCTTCTTTCTCATTTTCGATGTGGAAGGCGCCTATATCTTTTCCTGGGCCGTGGCCTGCGACCGGCTCGGGTGGACGGGGTGGCTTCAGATCTCCTTTTTCATTTTCATGCTGCTCATCGGATTGATCTACATCTGGCGGAAAGGAGGCATCGATTGGGGCCCCATGCAGAGCAGGGATTGACACGGTTCGACCGCCTCCTCGATCCCATCGTCAACTGGGCGCGTTCCCGAAGCCTCTGGCCGATGTTTTTCGGTTTGTCGTGCTGTTTCGTCGAGGAAGCCACGGCTCTCACCGCCCGCTACGACATCGCCCGGTTCGGCGCCGAGGTCATGCGGCCCTCGCCCCGCCAGGCGGATCTCTTGATCGTTTCCGGGACCGTGTTCAAGAAAATCGCACCGGTGGTGCTCCGTCTCTACGAACAGATGCCCGAGCCCAAATGGGTCATCTCCATGGGTTCCTGCTCCAATACCGGCGGCATGTACGACGCCTACTCGGTGCTCCAGGGCGTGAACCAGATCCTGCCCGTGGACGTTTACATCCCGGGGTGCCCGCCCCGGCCCGAGGCGGTGCTGGAAGGCCTGGTCCTGCTCCAGAAAAAAATCGCCGAGGAGACTCCCACCCGGGCCATTTTCCACCTGGGCGGGGGCCATGAGGGCACCGAGGCCCCGATCCTGGTGGACGGCGTCACCAAGTCGCGGGATCCCCGGGGCCCTGGCATGGAAGGGATCGCCGTCCGGGGCACGTCGAACCTCCCGCCCTTTTTCCAGGGCAGCCCCACGGACCGGATGTGGTCGCCGCCGGCGGCCGCCATCGCCTTGCGCGACGACGAGTCCGCCCTGGTCCGCGCCCTGACCGAACGCTTCGGCGATGCGGTGCGGCCCGCGGAGACGACTTCCGACATGGCGACCCTGCACGTGGCCGAAAACCGCGTGAAGGACGTCCTGCGGTACTTGAAAAACGAGGCCGCCCCCCGGTTTCGGCGGCTGGAGGATCTCACCGCCATCGACGAGTCGGCCCGCCGGGAGCGGACCGGCAGGCCGGATTACACCCTGATCTACCACCTGCTCGCCTTCGAGCCGGCCTCCCGGCTGCGCCTGGCCGTGGACCTTCGCGGCGAGAGCCCGAAAACCGCCAGCATCACGGACATCTGGCCCTCGGCCGACTGGTACGAGCGGGAAGCCTTCGACATGTTCGGCATCCGTTTCGACGGGCACCCGAATCTCCGGCGGATCCTCATGCCCGACCATTGGGAAGGCCACCCCTTGCGGAAGTCCTTTCCCGGCCGGGCCACGGAAATGCCGGCCTACACCCGGGAAGACGCCGAGCGGCTTCAGCCCCTGGACGGCGGGGTCTACGTCCGCGGGCCCCAAGGCGAAGACCTGGTGCTAAACATCGGCCCCCACCACGTGAGCACCCACGGCCTCATGCGCTACGTGGTCACCCTCCACGGCGAAGAGATCACCGGAATGGACATGGACATCGGCTACCACCACCGGGCCGTGGAAAAGATCGGCGAGCGTCAGACCTGGCACCAGTTCATCCCCTACACCGACCGGGTCGACTACCTGGCCGGCGCGGCCAACAACCTGCCCTACGTGATGGCCGTGGAAACGCTCGCCGGCGTCCGGGTGCCGGACCGGGCCCAGGTGATCCGCGTGCTGTTGAGCGAACTCTTCCGCCTCAGCAACCACCTGGTCTATTTCGGGACCCTCGCCCACGACATGGGCGCCATCACACCGACCTTCTACACCTTCCGCGAACGGGAGATGATCCTGGACATCGTGGAGCTCATCACCGGCGGAAGGCTTCATCCCTCGTGGTTTCGGATCGGCGGGGTGGCCATGGATCTTCCCGAAGGATGGAAGGAAAAGGTCGACGCCTTCGTGAAGGTCTTTCCCGAGCGGCTCGCCGAGTACGAGACCCTGATCACGCAAAACGCCATCTTCCGCGCCCGCACCCGGGGGGTGGGAAAGATCTCCCTCGAAGACGCCATGGATTGGGGGGTAAGCGGACCCAACCTTCGTGCCTGCGGGCTATCTTGGGACCTCCGGAAGGCCTTTCCCTATTCGGGATACGACGCCTTCGACTTCGAGATCCCGACGGCCGATAAAGGTGACTGCTACGACCGCTACCTCGTTCGGGTGGAAGAGATGCGCCAGAGCCTCTCCATCATCCAACAGGCGGCGGAAGCGATGCCGCCGGGCCGTTGCGTGACCGACGACTACCGGTTCGCCATCCCGGACCGCAAGGACATGCTGAACGATATCGAAAGCCTGATCCACCATTTCATCAACCTGACCCGCGGACCGAAGATCCCTTGCGGGCAGGCATACGCCGCCTGCTAGATCCCCCGCGGCGAGCAGGGCTATTACGTGGTGAGCGACGGCGGCGGGTACGCCTACCGGATGCGGGTCCGCGCGCCGGGTTTCGCCAACGTCCAAGTGATGCCGAAGATGGCCGTGGGC
>JBJKPT010000769.1:0-4566 GCA_046706045.1 Desulfobacterales bacterium | reverse complement strand
GAGGCGCCCTTCGCCGCGATTCTTTCCAGGCCATTGCAACAAAGCCCCAGCAACTGCCGGAAATCTTCGGCCCCCGGCATCTCCGGCACGGCGATGGCGCGAATCTCCCGGGCCAGGCGAAGCCAGGCATCCGTATCACCGATATGGATGGTTTCGATGTCCTCGCCGATCCGCTCAAGGCGTGCAATTGGTGCATCGTCTTTGCTCATGAATCCGTCCTGATGGGTTCGCGTCCAAACGGGGGAGGTATTTTTGGGGGTCGGGCCGCTTGAATGCGAAATGAAAAATTAGACATTTCCGGAAATCATCTTCCCCCGGGGTCGAGCATAGTCCATCCGTCCCGTACGCCGGTAAACCGCCTGCGGATTGAGCAGGCCGTCGAAGATCCGTACCGCCCCACGGACAAACGCCAGCGCGCTGGTCAGAAGCTTCGCGTTGCGCTGGTTTTCCCGTTGCAGCGGCGTCACGACCGCCACCATGTCGCGACGGCAGGCCACGAGGGCATCGCGGGCCTCCGGGGGGAGTCTGGCCGCGAGTTCGGAAATCCGGGCACCGGCGGAAAGCCCGAGCCGTTCGGCGATCCGGACCATGAGGGCCGTGCGCTGGTCGCCCAGTTGGCGGGCCGCGGCGGCGATCCGCGCTTTTTCCATGCCGGCCGCGGTCAACTCCCGGGTGGACAGGCGGACCAAAGCCGTGTGCTCGTCTTTGACGGCTGCCTGAAGGCTGGCATAAAGCCTTGTTTCTTCTTTTAAAATCCGAATCAGTGCGGAAATCATCGGATCGTGTTCCATTGTTTCCGGGCCTCCTAAAGGCGCTCCCGACCCATGCCGGGCGTGGCGGTGGCCGATGGATCGGTCAGACCAACCGATTGAGCAGGGATTCGTGCATCATGCGAACGGCGATCCGATCCTGTTGGACGACGTAGGTGCCCGATGCGAAATCGTTGCGCACCCTTTGGACAAGGTCCTGACGGATCTCCGGCAGGGCCGCCGCCGCTCTCCGGGAATCCAGAATTTCCCGGGCCCGTGGGGAGAGAACCACCTTGTCGGCACCCGTTACCGCGGCCGGTACCGCCCCGGCCTTGGACGGATTTGCCTGTCGCAGGGCATTGGCGGTGCGTGAATTCCCGGTATCGGCGGGAGGTGTTTTCCCTGCAACGTCCATTTCGTTGCTCCCGATCCGGAGACGGACCAATTTCGGTCCTGACGATAAAACGGTTCCCGCTTCCGAGCCCATCATGAGTCTTTCCCGGGGACGATGCCCCTGTGGTACGCCCTAACCTGTTGGTTGTATCGGCCCATGGAAGGGAAAGCTTTAATGCGGCGCTTCCTCGGAGGCGTCCGGCCCATCCGGATGGTCGGGGTGGACCGCCGGCCGGCCAAGCGATGGCGGCGCCCCCGGCGTCGAGGCCCCGCCGCCGGCCTCGGGGTGGGCCCCGAGCTGATCGATGATCAGCTTGGCAAGCCCCAGGCCGCCGGCCTTGGCGATCCGCAGGGAGAGTTCCCCGTCCAGCATGTCCGTGAACATTTTCTCCGCATGGCTTTCGGCAAAGAAGCCATCGCCGTCGGGCACCGTCTTGCGCATCTCCTGAAACAAATGATGAATGAACAACGCTTCCACCTGGGCCGCGGCACCGGCCAGGGCCTTCGGGGACCGGTGCCCGGCGGGCGCGCGAAGCCGGCGTGCCAGGGCGTCGATCGATCCGGTCTCCGGGCGGCCCTGAATATCGGCGGGCGAAATCAAATCGTTTCCCATCAGATGATCTCCAAATCGGCCTGCAGGGCGCCGGCCGCCTTGATGGCCTGAAAAATGGCGATCAGATCCCGGGGCGAAACCCCCAGGGCATTCAGGGCCCGCACCACATCCCCGATGCTCACCCCGGATTGCACCAGGAAAATGGGCGAACGTTCTTCGGAAGCGCTGACATTGCTCTGGGGCGTGACCACGGTCTGTCCCTGGCTCAAGGGCATGGGTTGGGACACGTTCTGGGACTCTTGAATCTGGATGCTCAGGTTTCCATGGGCGATGGCAACGGTGGAGATGCGCACGTCGGCGCCCATGACGACGGTTCCGGTCCGCTCGTTGATGATGACCCGGGCCGCGGTGTCGGGGGTGACGCCGAGTTCCTCGATCGAGGCCACAAACGAGACGAGGTTTCCCTTGTACTGATTCGGAACCCGGACCTGGACCGTCCCGCCGTCGAGTGCCGTGGCCGCGTGATCCACGAGCGCCGTGTTGATGGCGGCGGCCATCCGGGAGGCCGTGGTGAAATCCGGATCGCGCAGGGCCAGGGTCAGGGTGCTCCGGTCGTCGAACCGGTAATGGATTTCCCGTTCGATCAATCCGCCGTCGACGACCCGGCCCACGGTGGGAAAGTTTTTCTGGATTCCGCCGCCGGCATTTCCGGCGGCGGCAAACCCGCCGGTGCTCACCGGGCCCTGGGCCGTCACGTAGATCTTGCCGTCGGCGGCCCTGAGCGGCGTATAGACCAGGGTGCCGCCCTGGAGGTTTTTCGCCCCGCCGATGGAACTGACCAAGACGTCGATCCGGCTTCCGGTCTTGGCAAACGGCGGAAGGGAGGCGGTCACCATGACGCTGGCCACGTTGTCGGAGGCGAGATCCGCGGGGCTGACGGTCAGGCCCATTTTTTCCAGCATGGTCGACAGGGTCTGGGCCGTGACCTTGGCGTTCTTGTCGCCGGTCCCATCCAGGCCCACCACCAGGCCGTATCCCACCAGCTGGTTCTGCTGCACCCCGCGAATGTCGGCGATGTCCTTGATCCGGGCGGCGCTCGCCCGGCCGCCGCCGGCCGTAAGCAAAAGCGCCACCGCGGCCGCGGCCGACCAGAACCGGCGCTGTCCGCTGCGGTTCGCGGGTTTCGGTATCGTATTCACCCTCTTCATCGCTCATGCCTCGCTGGGATCATCAAAACGGCCAGACAAAATCGAAAACCCGTGTCAACCAGCCCGGCTTCTGACGATCGTTCACCACCCCGTTTCCGCTGTAGGCGATCCGGGCATCGGAAATCCGCGTGGACTGCACCACGTTGTCCGAGGAGACATCCTCGGGCCGCACGATGCCGCTGATCTGAATGAGCCCGTCCTCGTGGTTGATCGTCACCGATCGGGAGCCGGCGATGATCAGGTTGCCGTTGGGGGTCAGGCCCACCACCCGGACCGAGATGTAGGTGGTCAGATCGCCGCTTCGCTGGGTCGAGCCGTCACCGCTGAAGGAGCTCGTGAGGCTGCCGTTGACCTGGCCGAAGGGGCTAAAGTCCGTCCGGGTGGTGGGAAACTTCGATTCCAGGTTGAAGAAATTGGAGATGCCGGCGGCCATGGACGATCCCCGGTCGGTCTTGGTGGCCGCCGAGTTCGTGGCGCTCGCCGATTCCACGACGTCCACGGTGAGGATGTCGCCGACCCGGCGGGCCTGGGCGTTGGCGAACATGCCGTTCAGACCCGAATCGGCACGCCACAGGGATCCGTCGTCGTCTTTGGCCGGCTCCGGGCCGGACTCGGGTGGCGTCATGTGTTTGAGCTGCGCCACGCTCGGGGGCTGATCGATCCCGCTCGTGTGGGGCATGACGGTGGCGCAGCCGGCCAAACCGATGCAGATCAGACCCATGACCGCAGGGAGCAGTCGGTAAAAAGCGGCTTTGGCAATCACGGGGGACTCCTCTCCAAATGCCATCAGAATTGGACCTCTACGGTTTGGGCATCCCTTACGCGGGCATAAATGCGCTTCTGCGAATCCAGGTTGGTCACGGCGATCAGGTCCCCGCGGCGGCCTTTTCCATGGCCCGACCGAGGGCGGTAGCCCGCAACCCGTTGGATTCGGCCACGATCGTCACCACGTCGCCGTACCGGATCAGGGGCGGCAATTCGATCAGGTCGGCCCGGAGCACGGTGTTGGCATCCACGGCCCGGCGCATCCGTTTTCCGAGCACGGCGTTCATGTCGGTCAGCGCCCCGGTGGGCAACTGGGTCAGGTCCTCGTCCTTCATCGTGAGGTCGGCCCGGGTCAAGGGCTGAAACCGGGCCAGGGGGCGGATCGCCACCACCACGGGAACGTGCACATCCAAATCGATGTAGGCGATCACCCGGCCCGCGGGGGTGCCATCGACCTGAAAATCGATGACCAGGGGGATGGTTTTCAGAAAATCGACATTTCCCGGCGGCTCGATGCGATAGCTCACCTTTCCCACGGGAAGCTGCGCCGGACGGGAGACAAAGACCTTTCTGACCACGACCCGGTGCCGGTCCCACGGCGCGTGGGAAAGGGCCCACCGGCTGGCGATGGCCGTGATCTGGGCCTTGGTCACGGTGGTGGCGCGGCGCTCGACGAACAGTTCGGCCGGACACCGCAGACCGACACCGGACGGATCGATGCCGGCCATGCGCAGCCGTCCACGGATCAGTTGCGGCGTCAGGCGGTAGCATTCGCCGGGGACGGCGTCCTGGCCGACGACCACGGCCCCGACGCGTTTGGCGGCGGTGAGGTCCCGACCCGTGACGACGGCGATCTGGGAGAGATGAAACACCTGCCCGTCCACATAGGACTTGGGGG
>JBJKPT010000768.1:0-5384 GCA_046706045.1 Desulfobacterales bacterium | reverse complement strand
TCTCGCGCGAACGGATCGAGCGCGTGCTGGCCGATCCCGCTTTCCGGAAAAATCTCGATGACCTGGTGCGGGCCAAGCGGGAGGCGGTGGCGGCCCCCGCGTGGTTTCAGCACTATCATTCCGGGGGCCCCCTGACCTGCGCCGCGTATTTCAGTCTGGAATTCATGCTGAGCGAGGCGTTGCCCATCTACTCGGGCGGGCTTGGCAATGTGGCCGGTGATCAGCTCAAAGCCGCCAGCGATCTTGGCGTGCCGGTGGTCGGCGTGGGGTTGCTCTACCAGCAAGGTTATTTTCGTCAGGTGATCGACAGCGACGGCGCGCAACAGGCCCTCTTTCCGTACAACGACCCCGGACAGTTGCCGATCACGCCGCTGCGCCAGGAAAACGGCGAGTGGCTTCGCCTGGAGATCGCTTTGCCGGGGTATTCGGTTTGGCTGCGCGCCTGGCAGGTTCAGGTCGGCAGGGTGATGCTTTATCTTCTGGACAGCAACGATGCGGCGAACGTACCCGTCCATCGGGGGATTACCAGCGAGCTTTACGGCGGCGGGCAGGAGATGCGCCTCAAGCAGGAATTGCTCCTCGGGATCGGCGGATGGCGGCTGCTTCAAGCGCTCGGCATCCGGCCGGAAGTCTGCCATCTGAACGAAGGTCATGCGGCCTTTGCCGTGCTGGAACGTGCCCGCAGTTTCATGCAGGAAAACGCGGTGCCCTTTGACGTTGCGCTCGCCGTCACGCGCGCCGGGAACCTTTTTACCACCCACACGGCCGTGTCCGCCGGTTTTGACCGATTCGCACCGGAGCTCATCGGGCAGTACCTCGGTGGCTATGCCGAGCAGAAACTCGGCATAGCCCTCCAGGCATTGCTGGCACTGGGCCGCCGGAATCCGGAGGACGCCACGGAAAGTTTCAACATGGCCCATCTGGCCATTCGCGGCAGCGGGGCCGTCAATGGCGTGAGCCGGTTGCATGGCAAAGTCAGCCGTCATCTCTTTGAACCGCTCTTTCCGAAGTGGCCCGCCGATGAAGTGCCTGTCGGATACGTGACCAACGGGGTTCACATGCCGACCTGGGACTCGGCCCAGGCCGATGATCTCTGGACCGAAACCTGCGGCAAAAACCGCTGGCTGGGGACGACCGAAAATCTGGAGCAACGCATTCGCCGCATTTCCGATCTCGATCTTTGGCGGTGTCGCATCGCTACCAGCACTTCTCTGGTGGAATACGTCCGCGAGCGATTGTCCCGGCAGCAGACCGCCGGCGGCACAACCCCCGAGGAAGTAGACGAGGCGAAACATTTATTTGATCCCCATGCGCTGACACTGGGGTTTGCCCGCCGCTTCGCGACCTACAAGCGGCCGAACCTGCTCCTGCACGACCCTCAGCGATTGATTCGCCTGCTGAACGATCCCGAGCGGCCGGTGCAACTTCTCATCGCCGGCAAGGCCCATCCGGACGATCGGGCGGGGCAGGCCCTGATCCAGGAATGGATCCAGTTTCTCCGCAGCACGGAAGTCCGGCCCCACGTCGTCTTTTTGAGCGACTACGACATGCTGCTGACCGAAAAACTGGTGCAGGGGGTGGACGTCTGGATCAACACACCACGGCGTCCGTGGGAGGCGTGCGGGACGAGCGGCATGAAGGTGCTCGTCAATGGCGGCATCAATCTATCGGAATTGGACGGCTGGTGGGCCGAGGCCTATACGCCTGAGGTGGGGTGGGCCCTGGGGGACGGCAAAGAGCATGGCGACGACCCGTCCTGGGACGCGATCGAAGCCGAGGCGCTCTACGACATCCTGGAGCAGGAGGTCATTCCGGAATTTTACACCCGTGACCAAAAGGGCATTCCCAAGGCATGGGTGACACGGATGCGGGAAAGCATGGCGCGGTTGACGCCGCGCTTTTGCGCGAGCCGCTCGGTGCGCGAATACACCGAGCAGCACTACCTTCCGGCGGCCTCGGCCTACCTCGAGCGCGCCGCCGACAAAGGGGCGGCGGGCGGGCGTGTGCTGAACTGGTGCCGGACACTGGCCCAGAAATGGGACGCGTTGCGTTTTGGGGAAGTGAAAATAGAGACCAAAGACAAGCAGCACCGGTATGAAGCAGAGGTCTTTCTCAATGACCTGGATCCCAAGGCGGTTCGGGTGGAGCTATACGCCGACGGCATTCAGGGCGGCCCTTCCGTACGCCGGGAAATGACGCGTGTCGGGCAACCGAAGGGCCCATCGGGCGCCAGCGTTTACCGCGCATCGGTATCCGCGGCCCGGCCTGCGACGGATTACACGGCGCGCGCGATACCGCACTGCGATGGGGTCGCGGTTCCCCTCGAGGTATCCAAAATTTTATGGCACCACTGAGCTCATGCGGCATGAAAGCGGATGGCGACGCGGGAAGGGTTTGCAAGAAAACCACGAGCACCTGGGCGGTCAAGGCACAGCGAAAGGGATCTTTTCCAATGAACCGGATCGATGATGAACACAGCCAAAGGAGAAATAGCATGCAAGACATCAATCGTATTCTTGTCGTCAGCAGGATGACCTCGGCCTGTATCACAGCGCTGCATTATGGTGTGACCCTGGCGAAAAAGAACGGTGCCGCCCTGACCGTTGTTCACGTGGTTCACAACCCGTTCTCGCTTGAGGGCTGGAATCTGCCGCTGCCGAGTCTGAGCAAGGACTATCAGGACCTTCTCAAAAAAACGAGACGGCAACTGGACGGCATCATCGAAAAAGAAAACCAGGACGGCCTGCGGATCGAAGTGCTCATGCTCGAGGGCGATCCGGCAGAGGAAATTGCCAAAACGGTGAAGGAAAGAAACATCGATCTTCTCGTCATGGTTGCCCATGAAGAAGGACACCTTGAGCACTTTTTGTTCGGCAGAACCAACAAACAACTGCTCATGAAAATGCCCTGCTCGATCCTTCTCGTCAAGAAGGAGCCCGAGGCGTGCATCGACAAACCGTTTTGCAACTGATCCTCCTCGCCGCGATGATTCTGCCTGCGGTGGCGATGAGCCGGTCGGCGGAAGCACACACGAAGATGAACGTGAGCCAATAGCGGTCGGCCGAAGCGAGATACGCGTCGTTTGCCCGGACGAAGAACGGGCGAGAGCCACATCGGCTTGGCGCGTTCCCGGCCTTGGCCGTAAAAAGGAGTCCTTGACCCATGAAGAAAAAAACACTTTCCCCGGAGTTGCTCCAAAAAATGGATGCCTATTGGCGGGCCGCGAACTACCTCTCGGCCGGCCAGATTTACCTTTACGACAACCCGCTGCTGAAGCGGCCGCTGAGCCTTTCGGATGTGAAGCACATGCTGCTGGGCCACTGGGGCACGACCCCCGGGCAGAACTTTATCTATGTTCACCTGAACCGGGTCATCAAAAAATACGATCTGGACATGATCTACGTCTCCGGCCCCGGGCACGGCGGTCCGGGGGTTGTCGCCAATACCTAACTCGAGGGCAGCTACAGCGAAATCTACCCCGTCGTCAGCCGGGACGAGGCGGGGCTGCGAAAGCTTTTTGTTCAGTACTCGTTTCCCGGAGGCATCCCCAGTCACGCATCGCCGGAGACGCCCGGTTCCCTCCACGAGGGTGGTGAACTGGGCTATTCGCTCAGTCATTCCTTCGGGGCGGTGTTTGACAATCCCGAGCTCATCGTCGCTTGCGTCGTCGGCGACGGCGAGGCGGAGACCGGGCCGCTTGCCACGGCGTGGCATTCCAACAAGTTCCTCAATCCGGCCACCGACGGGGCCGTTCTGCCGATCCTGCACCTGAACGGCTACAAGATTGCCAACCCGACCCTTTTGGCCCGCATTTCCCGTGAGGAATTGGAACAGTTGATGCGCGGTTACGGGTGGACGCCGTACTTTGTCGAAGGTCACGAACCCGAGAAGATGCACGAGGCCATGGCCGCGACCCTGGATACGGCCGTCGAGCAGATCAAGAAATTTCAACAGGACGCCCGCCTTCACGGAAATCTTGCGCGCCCCCACTGGCCGATGATCGTTCTCAATTCGCCCAAGGGCTGGACCGGTCCGAAGATGATCGACGGCGCAAAGGTCGAAGGCACCTTCCGGGCACACCAGGTGCCGCTCTCCGACCCGGCCGTTCATCCCGAACACCTCAAGCTGCTGGAAGGGTGGCTGCGAAGCTACCGGCCGGAGGAGCTTTTCGATGCGAAGGGCCGGCTGAGACCGGAACTGGCCGAACTGGCGCCGAAGGGCGACCGCCGCATGGGCGCGAATCCCCATGCCAACGGCGGCATGCTGCTGCGAGATCTGCGGATGCCCGATTTCCGTGACTACGCGGTCGAGGTGCCAGCGCCGGGAATCAGGGGCATCGGTGACACGCATGTGCTGGGACCGTTTTTGCGCGATGTGGCGAAGCTCAACCGCGAGCAGCGCAATTTTCGGGTCTTTGGCCCGGACGAGACGCTCTCAAACGGCCTGGAGGCACTCTTTGACGTGACCCGGCGCCAATGGAACGCGACCGCCACGCCGAACGACGAATTCCTCGCTCCCGACGGGCGGGTGATGGAAATGCTCAGCGAGCACCAATGCGAGGGCTGGCTCGAGGGCTACCTGCTCACCGGGCGGCACGGACTGTTCAACTGTTACGAGGCGTTCATCCACATCGTCGATTCGATGTTCAACCAGCACGCCAAGTGGCTGAAAGTCACCTCAGCCCTGCCGTGGCGGCGCAAGATCGCCTCGCTGAACTACCTCCTCGCCTCCCACGTCTGGCGCCAGGACCACAACGGGTTCACGCATCAGGACCCCGGTTTCGTCGACCACGTCGTGAACAAAAAAGCCTCCGTCGTGCGGGTTTACCTGCCGCCGGACGCCAATTGCCTGCTCTCGGTAATGGACCACTGCCTGAAGAGCCGTCATTACGTCAACGTCGTCATCGCGGGCAAACACCCGGCACCGCAGTGGCTCACGATGGTCGAGGCGGTCAAACACGGCACCGAGGGCATCGGCATCTGGCCGTGGGCCAGCAACGACCAGGAGGTTGCACCGGATGTGGTCATGGCCTGCTGTGGCGACGTGCCGACACTGGAAACACTCGCCGCCGTTTCCATAATGCGCAACCATCTGCCCGACCTGAAAATCCGGGTGGTCAACGTCGTCGATCTGATGAAGCTGCAGCCGCAAACCGAGCCCCCGCACGGGTTGAGAGACATGGACTTCGACGAGCTCTTCACCATGGACAAGCCGGTTATCTTCGCCTTTCATGCCTACCCGTGGCTGAGCCACCGGCCGACCTGCCGCCGCACCAACCACAAGAACATCCACGTCCGCGGCTACAAGGAAGAGGGAACCATCACCACGCCTTTCGACATGACGGTGCTAAACGAGTTGGACCGCTTTCACCTCGTGATGGACGC
>JBJKPT010000767.1:0-2445 GCA_046706045.1 Desulfobacterales bacterium | reverse complement strand
CGGTGGTAGGACCTAGACCCCCGGGCGCCATCTTCCAGACCATGGCGACCACGGCAGCGTCGATCTCCCAGGGACATCGCCCCTACCACGAATTGGCGGGAATAATTGGATGCATCGCAACGGTTTGCGATGTGGATGTCATGATCGTAATGGGACGGGCCATCGATTTATTATCCAGCGGCCTTCAGTGAAAATTTATTTTGCTATGGCCGCATCCGGATTCTATCCGATCCTGATGTCCCCCGAAACCATCCCCATGGATTGGGCTGCAGCCACTTGACGGTGTGAGGAGCAAGGTTCGTGTGGATGCCCTTGATCATTCAGGGGGAGCGTGATGAAAAAGAAAGGACCGTCCATTTGGGCGCCAATACAATAAATCCGTTGATGGGAGGGCAGGGGCTATGAAAAAAGGAATGCTTCTGGCCGTTCTCTGCATCTTGCTTGTGGGATGCGATTACACCGTGGCCCTGGTGGGAACCCCGATGGTCCCCATCGACCGGTCGGTACTGGGACTGTGGCAGCGACGGTCGAATAACGGGCAGACGGAACGGCTCCTGGTTCTTCCTTTAAAGCCGCAGGAATATTTGGTGTCGTTTCCTGCGGACTCTCCGAAGGCAATGTTCGCCCGCGGTTGTCTCTGGCACGGCGGCGGCATGACCCTGGTGCAGCTGGATTGGTTCGGTACCGCAGAAGGCAAGCTTCCCATGGATGCCCGGACCTTTCAATACGCCTCCTACGCCGTGTCGGGAAATACTCTCCGGACCCGTCTGCTCAACCCGGAAGTGGTGAAAAAGACCGTGGCTTCACCGGCAGCGCTGGCCCGGGCAATCGAGGCCGACCGCGCCGATCCAAGGCTTTTTCGAAACGAGATGGTCTTCAAGAAGGTGGCCGAATGAGCGTTGACTTCAAGGCAAAGAGGGGGCCGGTGAACGATCTGGATGAATCCAGTATTTGTCCGGTGTGTGTGGTACGGTTTTTTTCCGGAGATAAACATGGGTTACGGGATGAACCGCAGCCCCTTGTTTTTATAAGTTGCAAGGAGTGACGAGGCTCGACCTTGCGACATCAGCCCGATAGGCCAGAACCGGTGTCTATCTGGCAAGAGAACGCATTCAGGTTCCATGGCCAGACCCCGCGAAATGCCCTTCATTTGTCGAGTGGCTGGCCGGTCATGGCCTTCCCCTCTCTCTACGTAGGTGATCTCTCGAAGCAGGTTTCGAAAAAGAATCAACGTCCAGACAACCACGCGATCTCGCTATGCACCGTGCTGAGCGGCAGGAACAACGTCATCCGGGCATTCGGTAGCGCGATAAAGCCAAGATGCCGGTAAAAAGCCGCGGCCGATTCGTCTTTTGCATCAACCACTACGGCCCATGCAGCGATCTCCGAACGACATGCCCGAAGTAGGGCGTTGGCAACCAATGCACCGCCCAATCCCTGCCCCTGGAACGCTCGATCGACCGCGAGACGTCCCATGCGAACCGCGGGAATGGATGGGTAACGAGGTAGCTTCTTTCCTATACCGGAAGGAAGACCTGTCAGCGGGATGCTCGCCGAAGCCAAGGTGTAGAAGCCGGCAACTTGTTTCTTCCTGGTGATAGCCACAAAGCAGGCCGTCACTCGGCGGCCGATGTCCTGGGTAACTTGCTGCCGGAAATAGCGATCCAGGGGCTCAGAGCCGCAATTGAACGTGCTCCGATCATGGCCGGGCTTTAGCGGTACGATTTGGAATGGCGCCGTCATTCACTTGCCACCAGCTCATCGTGACGCTTGAAGGCATGTTTCAAGGCTGGGGTGAGCGCCGGGGGAGCGAGGAGGGCCTTTGCAAAGCACTCCTGATCGGCTATTGAAAGCCGGATGATCTCGGCCTCTTCGATGACGCGCTCTGCTGCTTCCTGTACCACGGAAGCCACGAAATCGCTCATGGAACGTCCTTGAATTTCGGCGGCACGCTTGAGCATGGCATGCAGTTCGGGGCTGATCCGGGCTTCGAGTCGGGCGGTAGTTGGTGTCATGGCATTATCTCCTGATGAAACGATACGGCAATCCGCCGTACAAATCAAGAAGCCGATCGATTAATCCCGACGAACGATTAAAAATCAACGTCCGTTGAAGTTGTATTGTTATTTTTCCTGTTTTTTTGTCGACTCGATGGGCACCACTTTTCCATTGTCAATTTTCACCGGAACGTATTTACCATCAATGATTGCAATGGGGGGTGATATTGAACCCTTCGGAGGCACAAAAACCAATTTCCCGTCAATCGTCTCACCCTTACTGCCGGATGGCACGAGCTCGGTTGACGATGTTGACTTGGAGTTCGCAATGTCCGCCGCGATCGATAACGGCAGATGAATGGCCGCACCCAACGGGCTCGTCCATCCGGCCGCCGCGGTATTATCGGAAGACTTTTGCAGGGAAGCTGCCGAGCAGGCGCCAAGAGAA
>JBJKPT010000766.1:0-4628 GCA_046706045.1 Desulfobacterales bacterium | reverse complement strand
AATGCTCCCGGATCCGTTCGATGAGGGTACGGCAGACATTGCCGGGCAGGCCGTTGATCATGATGCGGGTTGGTTTCATGGTCGTTTCCTCCATGCGCTGGGTAAATGATTTTCAAATCGAACCGGGACCGGGGACGGAAACCCTGGAAACGAGCCGGCGCAGCCGGGGAAAGGCCCTTGCGGGAAACGCACCCAGGCCGCTTTTGAGCTGCGCCAGGGCCGCGGGGATGTACCGGGCGAATTCGGGTTTCCCGCGGCTCCGGCTCAGGTGTCCGAAAGCGCCGAGGACCTGGAGGTTCCGGGCCAGGGACAGGCCGCAAAAACCAAGGCGGGTGCGCGACGGATCGCTTCCGAACCGGCGGCAGATCCGCTCGATGCCGTAGGCGGAAAGCCGCTCCTGCAGCCGCTGCGGCAAGGCCACGTAGGGGTCGATCACCAGCGATGCCAGGTCGTATTGCACCGGTCCGATGCGGCCCCCCTGAAAATCGATGGGCCGGAAACGCCCCTGGCTGACCATGATGTTGCGGGACTGAAAATCCCGGTGCAAAAAGCCGGTTACCCCGTTTTCGAGCGCGATATCGGCGAGTTCCCCGAATTCACCGGCAAATTCTTCCGGATCGAAGGCCACCCCGGCCACGCCGGCGACAAAGGCTTCCAGAAAATAGCGGCATTCCTTTTCAATCACCAGATGGCGGTCATAGACCGGGGTCTGCCAGGTCCAGGACGGGTCAAACCCTTCGGCGCCGGCGGAGGCCATGTGGACCAGCATGTCGATCACCCCTTCGTAGATGGCGGCCCGGTCTTCCGCCGCACCGGTTGACCGGATTCGGTCCTGCAGGTGGGTGTCCCCCAGATCCTCCATGATGACCAGTCCGGCACAGGTGTCCCAGGCGAGAATTTCTGGAACGGGCACTCCCTGGCGGTGCAAATGCCGGCCGATGCGGACAAAGGCTTCGGCCTCGCCGGCGGCCGCCCCGGCATGGATCCCGTGATCGACCAGAACCCGGGAGGCCGCTCGATGGCGCAGGCGGAACCATCGGCGGTCCGATCCGTCGCCGGCAAGGGGCTCCCATTCCACGGTGGAAGCGGTTGGCGCCTCGGCACGGCCTTTGGAAAACGCTTCCGGGACCAGGGAGTGCAGCACGGCTTGGCGGTAGCGCTCCGGGGTTCCGGTGTCTTCCCAGTACGCTTCCCCGGCCACCATGGCCCGGAGGCCGAGGCCCTCGGCCAGCATGGCCCGATAGGCGTCAATGCTCGACGAAAAACCGGTTTCCGGGACAAACGCAAGGAAGACCGGCTCGATCACCTGGATGCCGGTAAAGGTCAGAAGCCGCTCGCCATCGGCGGCCGGAGCCCCGAATCCCGCAATCCGTCCGTCGGTTCCCAGCCGCACGGAGTTAAGCGCCGTTCGATCCACGAGAACCAGGGTTACCGGATCGCCATGCCCGGCATGAAAGGCCGCCACCGCGGAAAGATCGATGTCCGTGTCGATATCGGCATTGATCACCATCAGGGGGCCCTTCCCCCACCAGCTCGCGATGTTTCGGATCCCGCCGCCGGTGCCGAGAAGTGTCGGCTCCGGGTAAAGCGTCACGGGCACGGGATGGCGGCGGGAGGCGATGTGGGCGGCCATCTCCTCGGACCGGTGGTGGGCGTTGACCGCCACGGCCCGGATGCCGGCCCGGGCGAGCCGCTCGATCATCCGGTCGAGAAGCGTCTGCCCGCCGATGGTGAACAGGGGCTTCGGCCGTTGATCGCTATGGGGTTTGAGCCGGGTGCCGAATCCGGCCGCGAGGATGAAGGCCTTCATGACAGCACGCGCAACAGGGTCTGAATCCGGTCCGCGTAGCCCTCGATCGCTTCCCGGGCGTTTTCGCCGGTGACACCCCGGCTGATAAAGTACTCCGCCGCGTTTTTATAGTAGACCTTCGAGAGGGCTTCCTTGCGCTCGATTTCTTCGTTTTTGTACATTCGGTTTCCGAGAGACTCGATTTTTTTCAGCCGCTCCTTGATCGGGAGATCCGATTTGTCGGTCTTTCGGAAGTGGGCGAGCACGATCCAGTAGGATTGAAGGTAGGTGGTCAGAAAGGCCGCGTAGCGACGGAGCCTTCGAAATCCGGCCGAGGTGAGGTTGTAGGTGTCGGGCAGCGTCGGATGGGGGATGAGGATGGCCTCATCGATGAATGCCTTGATTTTTTTACGAATGCACGATTCCATCCCGCGGTCCACGTCGTAGGCGAATTCGTTTTTGAAAAGATCCTGAAGAAACCGGTAGGTCCCGGCAAGATCGGCGCCGGAAAACTGGAACGCGTCCCGTTCGAGGATGGCGACCGCCGTGAACGCCGTCGGCACGAAAAACCCGACACAGTTGTTTTTGTAATACTCTAGGTTGGGCCGCCGGTTTTCGACAATGGTGTAGACGGTGCCCTCTTCGTTTTCTTCCGTCCCGAGGGTCAGGCGCTCCACGATCTTCCGTTGCACGTAGTTCTCGATGGTTTGCTCCATGGCCCGGTCCGCATCGATCACCAGGGTGTCGGCAAGGGTCGCGCCCTGGGCGCAAAGGCACTGCATGTAGGTGTCGATGTAGGACTTGAGGCGGTCGTGGGCGATGCGGCGATGGGCGCCGTTGAGAAAGGCCGCGGCCACGACGGCGTGCGGGGTGATCACGGAGACCGTGTTGATGGCATGGATGACCCGGTGGCCGAGGTTTCGCACCATGGCCGCCTGTTCCGTGGGAGTCATGGCCGCCAGGGGCCGGCCCATCCGATCGAGCAGTTCCCGGAACGACATCGGCTCATGGAACTTCACGTAGACACGCCCGTAGCGTGTTTTCAAAAATTTCCGGGCACGAATGACCCCCTTGAGGTTTTCGGGCTGTTTCTGCCCGCCTTCCAACTCTTGAAGATAGGCGGTTTCTTCCAGGACCCGGTCATAACCGATGAAGATGGGGGCGATGATCAGATCGTCGCAGGCCCCGTTCTTGAAGGCGTTGATGATGATCGACAGCAGGCCGAGCTTTGGCAGGATCAATTTCCCGGTGCGGCTTCGGCCGCCCTCGATGAAGAATTCGATGTTGTATCCTTCTTCGAGGACGCGGTGGATGTATTCGGAAAAAACCCGGGCATAGAGGACCTGCCCCTTGAAGGTCCGGCGCAGGAAAAATGCCCCGCCGCTGCGAAAGATCGGTCCCAACGGCCAAAAGCTGAGGTTTTTCCCCGCGGCGACCAAGGGACAGGGCATGTCGGAGCGGTAGAGGATGTAAGAAAGGAGCAGGTAGTCGATGTGGCTCTTGTGGCAGGGGATGAAGATCGTCGGGGCCTTCTGGGACATGCTTCGCACCCTGGCGAGACCCTCCGTATCCAGGGAAACCCCCTCGAACAACATGTGGAGAAAAAACTGGACCATCGACGCCCACATGGGCAGAGTCCGGTAATTGAGTTTGGCGGCGATTTCCTCCAGGCAGTCATCGGCGTGTTTTCGGATCTCGTGGAGCGGTGTGCCGTGTTTTCCCGCATGTTCCTTCATGAACGCCCGGAGGCGCTCGTTGGTCAGAATGCTCTCCCGGAGTTCTTCCCTGGATCTTAGGGTCGGACCGACGACGGTCTGGCGATGCCGGTGAATCTGCTGGAGCAGCCGTCCGCGAAGGGCCGTTGCGAGCTGTTCGGCATTTTTTCCGCCATGGGCCGGATCGGACAGGAATCCCCGGAGGTCAAGGGGGGCGGAAATTTCCACCCGCACTTTTTCCGGTCGTCGGAACAGGATGGCCAGGCGTCGCAGCAGGCCGGGTTCCTGGATCGTGCCGAAGAGGGTGTCGATGATCGTCGGCCGGGAGCGCTGGGGCATTTTGCCAAAACACATCAACAGCGGGACGATATGGATCGGCCGCGCCACGTCCATCTGGATTTCGATGAGGTGCTGCAAAGGGTCGGGCCGGAATTTGACGAAGCGCCGCCGGAATCCTTCCTTTTCTACGAGAAACAGGGCCGCCGTCGTGCCGTTGGAAAGGCTGCGGCGGATGCGGCCATCGGCATAGGGATCGCGCAGGCGCCGGTGGCAAAAAAGGTGGTCAAGGGCGGCGAGACAGATTTTCAGAAGCCGGCCGACGGGTTGCCAGAGCAGGATGCGATAGTCGAGCCCCAACTCGGGCACCGGGAGCCCGAGACGGGCGAATCGGTTGTGGCAGAAGAGGAATTCGAAGCGGCTTTTGCTTTTCGTGGCATAGACCACGATGGCGTCCTTTGGAAGATCGGCGATCCGCTGCACCTGCTGTCCGGAAATCTGGATGCCGGAGTAAAACCGCCGGAGCATCCACCCGGCGACCGCTCCGTGCCGTCGCGGCAAAAAGTCGGTGTAATGGTCGTGGGTGGATCGGCGCAGGCGATCCCGGCCGTGTCGCATGCGCCTCTTCAGGGTTGACCAGAATCCGGCGTTGGTGGCATCGGGTTGCATGCGCTGGAGCGGGCTCCTTCGGGCGGGTGGGTTGGAGCGGCGCGCAAGGCCGCGATCCATTCCGTCGCAAGTGGGTGTCGGCTTGGCCGGGCGTTCGCCCGTGTCACCAGCCGGTGGGGTCAATGCCGCGCGATTTCGGCCGATTCACCCGGAATCGCAGGAAAAATCGTCGCTTTGCA
>JBJKPT010000765.1:0-2036 GCA_046706045.1 Desulfobacterales bacterium | reverse complement strand
TCCGGATCCCGCGCTGCCGCGGCAAACCGGGCATTGCCGGCGGAAACGCTATCCGGCATAAGACTGGCCGTGCCTGCTGATCTTCCGAAGAAGGCAATCCTTTTTATCATTGGATTCTCGGAGGCATCGAGGACGCAAACAACTGCCTGGTCGCGCGCTTTGGAGGGCCGATTTCCAGCCGACACGGTTGGGGTCTACAGCGTATCGGTGATCGAAGGTGTCCCAAGGTTTCTGCGCGGTTTCGTGACAAGCCGCATCCGCGAGAGCATACCGGCGGCACTCCATGATCGGTACCTGCTGGTATCGCAAAAGTCCTCCGCATGGAAAGAAATGGCGGCGTTCAAAGCGCCCGACTGCGCCTACGTTGTCCTGATGGACATTTCCCGCGAGGTGGCGTGGCGGGTGAGTGGACCGGTCACAAATAAGAAGCTGCAGGCATTGGCAGACGCGTTGAAATCGTCCGCCAGCGGAAAACCGCCCAAGACGCCCCGGCCGACCACTCGCGACGCTCGGAAATAGGGTGGTTCTATATTTCCTGCGCTATTTCTCAACAAATCAAGCCCAGCGCTTCTGAATTCGTTCGTGGATCGATCCTAAACCAATCCAGGGAGGAAACGCCATGAAGTTCCTGAAACGAATCTTGGGCATCTGCGAAACCCCTCTTCCGGCCGACGACGGTTGCTGGGAGTACGCCGGAGAAGCGATCCTGCTTCATCTGGACCGCGCCCCGGAACTCGACCGGCCGGGAAGCGCCCTTCGCCTCGAGGGCAAAGGCCTGCCCTTGCGGAGCCTGGTGGTTTACGGCACCGACGGTACCTTTCACGCCTTTGCCAACCGCTGCACCCACATCGGCCGCCGGATCGACCCCAAGCCGGGAGAAGCGAGGATCGAGTGCTGCAGCGTGAGCAAGTCCACCTTCGACTACGACGGCAACCCGGTCGGAGGCGCCGCGAAATCACCCCTGTACGTATTCGCCGTTTTTGCCGAGGGCAATGAGCTGAGGATTGCCTTGGCGTAGAAAGGGCGGTTTGTTTCCGCCTGCCCAACTCAACGCTCAACACGGACCCGCCCCAACAGGCTACGCTTTCTGAAGGGCGCCTGTGAGCCCGATGGCGAAGTCTCGGCGCGGCCATCGTGAGCAGAACGCTCCCTCGATTGCAGGCAGTGGAAAATAACGAATGGCGAACGACGATCGCACCAAGGTAATTCCCAGGAAAACGCCGGAATCGGCGGCGATGTTGGCAAGCGTCAAACGAGCCATCGCGATCACCACGAATCTCAACCGTTTGACGTTCAACGATGCGGATGAAGTCCGAGCTTTATTCAGCGATCTCATCGGCAAGAAGGTGGACGACAGCTTTTTGTTAATCCCACCATTCTACACAACCGGCGGGGTCGATATCAGTGTCGGGTGCAATGTTTTCATTAACCAGAACTGCACATTTTATGACCTTGGCGGACTCGATATTGCCGACGATGTGATGATCGGACCCAACGTCAGTCTCATCACTGCGAGCCACCCTGTTGAACCATCCCAGCGGCGGGCCTGCGTTGTAGGCAAGCCCATCGTGATTGAAAGAAACGTATGGATTGCAGCCAACGTGACAATCATCGGCGGCGTAACGGTGGGCGAGAACGCGGTGGTTGCAGCTGGCTCCGTCGTCACCAAGAATGTCCCTCCGAATACGCTTGTCGGGGGAAATCCGGCGAGAGTCATTCGGTCGATTGGAGACTGAGGAAATGGGGTCGCCCTTGACAGTTTCGCAAAAAGTCCTAAACCCGTCATGCCGGACCGGATCTGGCATCCAGAACGTGTTGAATTGACTGGATCCCGGCTTTCGCCGGGATGACAACAAGAGGAAGGAGGTAGGCTATGATCATTCGATGCATTACAAAAACCGTCAGCATTGACGCGCCCGTTGAGCGTGTTTTCAAATACATATCGAATGCGCAAAACTGGCCCCAATGGGCCATCGTCAATGTCAGGTCAATCAGCCCCCGCGGTGACGATTGGTGGGACATGAGAACACCGGCGG
>JBJKPT010000764.1:0-4774 GCA_046706045.1 Desulfobacterales bacterium | reverse complement strand
TCAAACGGTTTTCCGGATCCCTTGGGGGGGATAATCCTTACCCTGGCCGGCCGGGGGCCGCTTTCGGCAAAATAGATCATTCGGCTTCCGAGATCTGGATTGAGACGCAGTTCGTCGGCGACCGTTCCTTTTTTCGTCAAAAATTGCAGTCGATGGCGCATCGGCTGCGGAACGAAGAGCTCGATCGCGGAGCCATCCGACCACCGGGCATAGGGCTGATAGGTTTTGTGGGCCAGGATCCAGCCCATGCCGCCGTAGAGTGTCAACATGACCGTCCATACGGCCATCCGTCCCTTCCATGGAGGCGTTTTCGGCGCAAGAACCTGCGCGCCTGCGGCCAGGACCAGCGCGGCGCCGAGAAATCCCAGGTATGGATAAAAGCTACCGTTCGCCCAATCCCGCGCAAAGTACAGAAAGACGGCCAAATGGACGATGTTGATGGTGACCGGGTGCTGCTCTGAAAAATGGGGCTTGTGCTTGGCCCCGGTGAAGAAGGTGGACCACAGCCCCGCCCAGATGAAAAGCGCCCAGAGCCACCAGACCAGTCCCTGCCGGGTTTCTTCGGAGAGCGACGGCGGTTGAAGGTGGTCGCTTCGCGCCACGATGGTCGGAAACGGTTTGTCCGCTTCAAATGCCGGGGAACGCTGGAGAAAACGTCCCAACGGACTGCGGGTGAAAGCATCTTCATCCGGCACGGCCGTGATGGTTTTCCAGTCCTGCGGAAGGGAAAACAACTCGATGGCGGAGTCGGACATCGGACTTCTCAACGTTGAGACCAGCGGTTTGCCGGAAGAACGGTCAATGCGGATACGGATGTCGCCGGCAAGTTCCTTCTTCCCCCATAACAGGGCATGATTGCCGTGAATAAATCCGCGCATCGCGCCGCTGGAATCCGGGGTCGCTTTTCCGCATGCCACGACCGCGGCCATGGTCACTGCGATGAGAAAGTACTTCGATCGGGTCATTGGAGCCTCCGGTCGGCTCGGGCAGTGGGGTAATTTGCCGGACGCGTTCAACGGCATCGTATTCATTTGTTGCGGGGCGCGATCGTGGATATGACCCGGCAGTCAATCCGGTGTAGGACCGGAAATCCTCGGTTCATGATCCGGTACGCCGACCTATTCTTACTGGATGCGTCCTTTGGCGTCAACGGTCGGAGCGCAACGGGCGCGTCGGAAAACATGCCGGCCGCCACCGACGCCCTGGTCCTTGGCATTGGACGGGCGAAAGGCGCAGACCCGATGTTCAGGATTCATGGGCCGGGCACACCCCGGCAGGTCAGGGGAATTGGGACTTCCTCTTTTGCCGGGCTCGGCCATCAAAATCCGAACCCGGAGTTCCGAATCTTTTCCGGCAATACGGCCATCCAAATTTATTGATTAATTATTTCGATTGGTTATTTTGGCGCTCGATGATTGGCACGTGTGATGTAACGCCATGGGCTGTCGACCGGACGTTTCCGATTTCCCATAAGGATGCAGGGAGATCGGAAGAAGCCCTGGAGCCGGAGAAGGCAACGGTATCATCTTTTTTAACCCTTATGTTGTCACAGGAGAAGAACTCATGCGTCAGGCCACGCCGAACACCCGCGCAACGGTCGAAATCCAACGGCCGGAACCCTCTCAGGAGCCCGAAGATGAGCCTCCAGACCTTGAACCCCTGGACGGGTCGATCCGCTCCCGCATCGGATCGATTTCGCCCGTCTGCCGGCCGCGTGTCACCGTGCGCCGCAAAGCCCCCTTTATTCTCATCCCGTCCGGCAAGTCGACCGCGCGTGTAAACCCCAACACATCAGCGTTTCGCCGCAAATACTACCAGGATGTATCGGACAAGAACTGGAACGATTGGCAGTGGCAGGTCCGCAACCGGATCCGCACCCTGGCGCAGCTCGAAGCCATGCTTCAGCTCTCCGCCGAAGAGCGGGCCGCACTGACCTCGTCCGCGGCAAAACTGCCGCTGGCCATCACGCCCTATTATATGAGCCTCGTTGCCGGGGGAAACCCCTCCCAGGCCTTGCGGCGGACCGTGGTCCCGACGGAACAGGAGTTCTTCCGGGGCACCGGTGAAGCCGACGACCCCCTTGGGGAAGAAGACCAGAGCCCGGTCGAAGGCCTGGTGCACCGGTATCCGGACCGGGCCTTGTTGCTGTTGAACGACTTTTGCTCCACGTATTGCCGGTACTGCACCCGGTCCCGGGTGGTCGGTCATGGACGGGTGCTGCCGAACCGAAGCCGGCTGGAACAGGCCCTGGCATACATTCGGGCCACTCCGGCGATCCGCGATGTGCTGCTTTCCGGCGGCGATCCCCTGACGTTGAGCGACGAGCGGCTCGAATGGATTTTGTCCGAGCTTCGGCGCATTCCCCACGTGGAGATCGTTCGGATCGGCACCAAGGTGCCCGCCGTGCTTCCCCAGCGGATTACGGCAAACCTCGTACGAATGCTTCGCCGGTACCATCCCCTGTGGATGAGCCTGCATTTCACCCATCCCGACGAATGCACGCCGGAAGCCTATCGGGCCTGCGGCTTGCTCGCCGATGCCGGCATCCCCCTGGGATCCCAGACCGTGTTGCTCCGGGGCGTCAACGACTCCGTGGACACCATGCGGGCTCTGGTGCATCACTTGATGCGGATGCGGGTGAAACCCTACTATCTTTATCAGTGCGACCCCATCTCCGGATCGGCGCATTTCCGGACCCCGGTGGAGAAGGGTCTCGAAATCATCCGGGGGCTGCGCGGCTTTACCACCGGATATGCCGTTCCGACCTATGTGATCGACGCCCCCGGCGGCGGTGGCAAAATTCCCCTGATGCCCGAATATGTCTGCGGGCGGGAGGATGGAAACCTGGTGCTCCGCAACTACGAAGGCCGTCTGTTCCGATACCCAGAGGTCGCGGACCCGTCGTCCGAGGCTGTCTTTGTGTGAGTGTTGAGGGCATTGACATCGTTTCCCCCGGGTGATGCCGGGGGAACAATGAAGGAAGCAATGCGCTCCGGAATCGATTCGTGCACGTGCGCTTGCACGTGCACGAAAGCCATCACCGGGTTGGATCCCTTCACCCGGCGATCGGCCCCCGCTTTTTCCTTCTCCGCGCAAATCCCTTTTTATACGATCATCTCCACATCCTGGTTCTTTTCGGTGTCGAAGTAGGTGATCCGTGTTTCGTAGGTGATGAGGTCGATATCGGCCGTTGCCCGGAACGGGCCGTTGACCCAGGAAAGCTGAACCTGATGCTCCGGGGTGCCGCCGATGGAAAAGGCGCCGTCGAAGGCCGCGCAGGTGTTGCGGAATTCCATCAGTTTCAGCAACCGTTGGACCACCGGTTTCTGAACGGCCGCATCGATTTCCTCCAGCGTGAAATTGTGGCGGTTGATGTCGCGGCCGTTTTTGGTCTGTTCCACCCGCTCGATGTCGTTTTCTCCGGCCAGCAACCCGACGTAGTAGACCTGGGGAATGCCGGGCGTGAAGAACTGGATGGTCCGGCCCGCGATGTAGGAGTTGTCGTTTGACTCCAGGGCGGAGTAGTAGGTGCAATTGATCTGGTAGACGTCGAGGTTCCGGTAATCCGGACCGGAGTAAATCCGCTTGGCGTTGGAACCCTTTTCGTAAAGGCCGTTGACCGTCTTTTCGATTTCCTCCTCGGTCATCAATCGCTCCACGTCCACGACACCAATGCCGTCGTGGGTGTCGAGGGTCGTGATCTGTTTGTGCGGGCACATGCGCAGCCACCCCAGCAGACTGCGGTTGGTGTGGTGGTAGAGGGTGTGCAGCACCAGCATCGGAAGGGCGAAGTCATAGACCCAGTAGCCCCGCTCGGCGAGTTTGAGCTGGTAAGTGTAATGTTCGTGGACTTCCGGGAGGATTTGGGTGTCAAAAGGCGATACGTAGCGCTCGACCCATTCCAGCAATTCCCAGATTTGCGGCTCCTGAAAGAAACAGTTGGTGCCGAGCTGGAACGTCGTGTAGGCGACGGCGTCCAGGCGGATCATCCGTGCCCGGGTGCGGGCCAGACGGATCAGATGCTTCCGCATGACCTCGCGCGTCTTGGCCGAGCGCCAGTCGAGATCGATCTGGTCGTAGTCAAAGGTCGACCAGATCTTTTCCCGGGAACCGTCGGCCCGGTGAATGACGGTGTACGGCGGCCGCGGTTTCCGGGTATACACCTTTTCGAGATCCTCCGCGTCGATTTCGCCGGTGGGGCTCAGCCGGTTGAAGCTCAAGAACATGTCGGCGTAGGGGCTGCCCGCTCCGTTTTCAAAGTAGTCCTGAAAATAGACGGACTCTCGAGAGATGTGGTTGGCCATGAAATCGATGATGAGATCGAAGTCTTCGCCGATCTGGTTGATATCTCCCCAGGTGCCGAAGGCGGGATCGACCGTCTCGTAGGTCAGCGGGGAGAACCCGCGGTCTCCCGTCGACGGGTAAAACGGCAGCAGGTGGACGCCGCCGATGGCGGTTCGGAAATATTTCCTGAGCACGTAGTGCAGTTCGACCAGGCCGTCGCCCAGGCTGTCGGGGTAGCTGATCAGTTGGACCTTGTTGTGAAGGCTCATGGCGTTATTGTCCCTGCGTTTTCAAAAAACCGGTAATGGGCGATGGCATCGAGGATGCCGCCCGCCCCCGGGCGGGTGGCGAAGTAGACCCGTTTGGCCCCTCGGAGGGATTCCAGTTCCGGACTGTGGTTTTCCACCACCACGGCAAAGGGTTCTCCCCGGAGCATTTCTTCGTCGTTTCCCGAGTCGCCGCAGACGAGAAAATTCCGAAGCGGAATGTC
>JBJKPT010000763.1:0-2660 GCA_046706045.1 Desulfobacterales bacterium | reverse complement strand
AGGAAAAGCGATCTCTCGGGGACGACCGGAAAAACGGCGGCGAAGAGCGGCCGCGGCGACCATGACCAGGGTGGCCACAAGACAGGTCACGGCAAAGGCATCGCCGATGCGCACGTATGGGGACCGGATGTCAAGCAGGGGCACCCGGCGGATGCGGAAGGTCCGCTTCATCAGCGGGGTGGCTTCGAGGATGCGGCCGACCGGATCGACGAATCCGCTGATGCCGGTGTTGGCGGCCCGGGCCACGGCCCGGCGGGTTTCCACGGCCCGGAACACCGCCGTGGAAAAATGCTGAAACGGCGCGCCGCTCCGGCCGAACCAGGCGTCGTTGGTGATGTTGACCAGCAGTTGGGCCCCATTTTTCACCATGGCCCGGGCAAGTTCCGGAAAAATCAGCTCGTAACAAATCAGGGGGCCCAGGCGATGGTGGTCCCAGGTGAGGATTCGGCCCTTGGGGCCCGCGGAAAAGTCCCCGACCTGGGCCACGAGCTTGCCGATAAAGGGCATCCATCGCCTGAAGGGCACGTATTCGCCGTAGGGGACCAGATGGACCTTGTCGTAGCGTCCGAGGATGCGCGCATCCAGACCGATAAGGTAGGCGCTGTTGTAATACGCGTCCCCTTCCGGGCCCTGAACCACGTAAGGGCTTCCGATGAGAAACGGGGTATCGGCGGTGCGAATGGTTTTCTGCACCAGGGCGGTCAGGGCGGAATCCAGACCGTAGAAAAACGGGGTTGCCGTTTCGGGCCAGACGATGAGATCCGCGCCCTGCCGGGCCGCGGACAGGGAGAGCCGGTCATAGATCTCGGTGGTCTCCAGGCGGAAGCGCACATCCCATTTCACGTCTTCGCGGATGTTGCCCTGGATGACCGCCACCCGGATGGTGGGGGCGGCGGCGGAAAGCCGTTCGATCGATTGGATCCGAAACGCGCCGTAGATCACCGTGGCCGCCACCAGGATTGCGGCCGACCCTCCGGCGGCAACCGCTACCCGCCGGCTCACCGGCCGATCGTGCCAGGAGCGCTTCCCCGCGGCCATGACCCCGACGGCGATCGCACCGTTGACAAAGACGAGCAAAAAAGAGACCCCGTAAGCCCCGAACGTATCGGCGATCTGGATCAGCACCGGACGATCGTAGAGGGCGTGCCCCAGGAGGGCCCAGGGAAATCCGGTCAAAAGATGGCTGCGCAAAAACTCCATCGCCGTCCAGAAAACGGCGGCGGCCGCGGGAATCGCCCAGGGCCGTCGCACCAGTCGGCTGGTCAGGCCCGCAAACAGGGCCGGGTAGAGCGCCAGGTACATGCTGAAAAGGAGGAAAACCGGAACACACAGAAACCACGGCAGATGGCCGTAGGTGTGCATCGTCTCGGCCGTCCAGTACATCAGGGTCAGGTCATGGACAAAGCCCGTGGTGAACCCCAGGACGAATCCGCGTCGAAACGACATCCCCTCCCGAAGGGTCAAGAGCAGGGGAACCAGGGCCACGGCGGCCATGAAGTCCAGATCGATCCGGGGAAATGCCGCGGTAAGCAGCACCCCGCTCAGGGCCGCATAAAAATACGCCGGAATGCCGGTGTCGACCGAACCGGGTTGCCGGGGCAGCGAGCGGCTCATGGGCGTCGTCCGTCAGGGACCGGGTCGTCGATGGCGACAGCCCCGCCCAGGAAAGAAAGGCTCACCATCATTGGATCGTGTCCGAGGCCATGAAGAGTACCGAGGCCAGAAAGGAACGAACCCCGGCCATTACCCCGCCGAAGGTGTGGTTTCCGACGACGATGACGTGGATGTTATCCTCCGAGCCGCACAGGCGAGCAAAGGCCGGACCGATTGTGGCCACCGGATCGCGGCTCACCGGTTGGCCGTGCAAGGCGTCGAGGTAGGCGTCCATGCGTTCCCGGATGATTTGAAAATAATTGATGTCGCTTCCAGCGGTCATGGACGTGACCTCGGAAAGGTTTTGCGAAAAGACCTCGATGCGCCGCCAATAGTCAGCCATCAAGGGCTGCCGCTCCGGCCGGCCTTCCATAAAATAGCTCACGGCCCACCCGATGCCGACGATCTTGAGCAGCGGAATTTCGTATTCCACGCTGACCCGGTGGAGTGAATCCAGCTCGGGCACCATGGCCATCACGGTTTTCACGTCCTCCCTGTTGATGGCGTATTGGAAGAGGATCTCCCCGGCTTCATCAATGGAGCGCAGTTGTTTCGGAATCTGCGGCATGGTTTTTTTCATTTTGGATCATCGTCGTGCCCATTTCGGATGGGCGCAGGCAAACGGCGGTTTCGATTTCGTGTATGGCCAATACCACCAATGGGTCGTAAGCGAAACCGTCGATTGGCGATCCTACGGCCGCACCGATCGGTTCAGGGCTCTGCCGAATCTCTCGGGGTTATCAGAACCACAACAACATATTGTGGTATAAGTCGGATTGACATACAAAATAAATGTGGTATGGTGCTTTCACCGTGGGGCCTGACCGCTCCGTGGATCGGCCATTTTTTCATGCGCCCCGGACGGGCGGACAACTTGAACCGCAGAATTGATGCGCCATGTTGAAGCGTTAACGTCAAAAACGCCCGACGCCAAACCCGCGTCGACGCGCCCGCTTCAGATGGGCGCGCGACAACGTTGCAAAAGGAGACCGACCATGGCCCAGATG
>JBJKPT010000762.1:0-5229 GCA_046706045.1 Desulfobacterales bacterium | reverse complement strand
GATCTCGCTCATGGGGCGGTCGAGATCGATGGGAACCGGCTGCTTGGCCTTGATCTTCGCCGTCGGGAGGTATTTGGCCGGATCGGTCTCGAGTGCTTCCAGGCAGACACCGTCGCGGGTGATCTTGGCCTTGACGTTTCGATCGGCGCTGCAGCTCACCCCCACGCCGAAGGGACACGACGCCCCGTGGCGCGGCAGCCGCACGACCCGGGCATCCAGGCAAAAATACTTGCCGCCGAACTGGGCGCCGATTCCGAGGTCCCGGGCGGCCCGCATAAGCTTTTCTTCCATCTCGAGGTCCCGGAACGCATGCCCCGTCTTGCTTCCAGAAGTCGGTAGCCCGTCCAGGTAGCCGGCCGAGGCGAGCTTCACCGTCTTCAGGGTCAACTCGGCAGAGGTGCCGCCCACCGCGAACGCCAGATGGTACGGCGGGCAGGCGGCCGTCCCGAGGCTTCGCATCTTTTCCGTCATGAACCGTAAAAGGCTCTCGGGATTGAGGACCGCCTTGGTTTCCTGGTAGAGGTAGGTCTTGTTGGCCGAACCGCCTCCCTTGGCGATGAATAGAAACGTATAGCGATCGCCGGCGGTGGCATGGATCTCCACCTGGGCCGGGAGGTTGCAGCGGGTGTTCGTTTCGTTGAACGTGGTGAGCGGCGCATTCTGGGAGTAACGCAGGTTGTTTTTGACGTAGGCGTTGTAAACACCCCTGGAAAGGGCCGCTTCATCGTGAATATCGGTCCAGACCCGCTGACCTTTCTTGCCCATGACAATGGCGGTTCCCGTGTCCTGGCACAGGGGGAAGACGCCTTCGGCGGCGATCACGGCGTTTCGGATCATTTCGAGGGCCACCAGCCGGTCGTTTTCCGAAGCCTCGGAATCGTCGAAGATTTGCTGCAGGAGTTTCAGGTGGGACGGTCGCAACAGGTGCGAGACATCCCGAAAGGCGGTCTCGGCAAGCATCTCAAGGGCCTCTTCGGCCACCACGAGCACCTCCCTCCCCTTGAAGGAGGCCGTCGACACGCCGTCTTTGGTCAGCAGCCGGTACGTCGTGGTGTCCTCACCCAGTGGAAACATCTCCTCGTATGGAATTTCCGTCATCGTCTGATTCCTTTCCCGGTGGATCGGTTAACGGGCACACGCAAAAAAATGCCCCAGTCCAAGTCGTGTTCATCCCAGGATCGGCAATTTTGCGTGAGTTCAAGGCGGGCGGACGATTGGAACTGGAGGAATAGCGCGGCTATTTCGAGGATTCCAATCGAGGCGCCCAACGCAGAAATCGTGGAAAAGGGCCATTTTGGGATGGGCACTAAGTAGTTTCGTCCATTCCGGTCATTAGGGCGTCGAGGGTGGCCGTCTCGGCACGCATCCCCAACCGGGTCAGGGCAAAATCGTAGCGTACCGGATCCCGGGGTGCAATCCGCCGGAATCCCTCGGTGATTTCAAGCGCCGTCCTGCCGTCTGCGGCATTTCGCCGGGTGAGCCCCAACCGCCGGCCGATGCGGTGCATGTGAACGTCGATGGGAACGATGAGCCGGGCGGGCGAAACCGCATCCCATCCGCCGGGGTCCACGCCGTCGGAGCGCACCATCCAGCGCAGGTAGAGGTGAAGCCGCTTGCAGGCACTGCCTCGTTCCGGCCTCGGCAGCAGGTGCCCGGCCCCGTCGCCGATCCCCTCGGTGAGCCGTGCGACCCAGGCGGTCAACGCGGGCACGACGGTCGAATCCGTAGGCCGGAAGCCGTCCAGAAACGCCCCTTCCAGGCTTCCGAAGCGCCGGCAGGTCTGCCGAATGCCCGAAAGCAGGACGGCCAGGGCCTTTGCGTCGGCAAACCGGTGCACGAATCCGCGGTACCGGCGTGCCAGGCCCGAGGGGGCGTGGGTATCCAGAAAGTCGCGGGGAGACGTCCCCATGGGCGCAAGGACCGCGGCCACACTTTGCCGGATCCGCGCCACCCGTCCATAGGCCAGGCAGGCGGCGATCAGTCCGGCCACCTCCCGGTCCCGGGGCGCGTCGTAGCGGTAACAGAACATCAACGGGTCCGGGGGGACTTCCTCCCGCCGGTTGAACCGGCGATACAGACCCTCGAGCCGGAATTTGAGCGCCTCGGCGGATTCCGGCGTCATAACGCATCGTCCAAAACAGTCGTCATGCGCAAAGTCTCCCCGTCCGTGGAAAAGGAAACGGCCCCGCACCGGTCGGTGCGATAAACCCGGCAGCCCATCTGCCGGTAGCGCCGGCACACGGCATCGGACGGAAAGCCGAACCGGTTGTGCCATCCCGCGGAAATAACGGCCACATCCGGGCGCACGGCCCGAAGCAGGGCCGGGGAATTCGACGAGCCGCTCCCGTGATGCGGGGCCACGATGACCGTGCTCTTGAGCCGCGCGCCGAACCGTTCGGCCAGCATCGCCTCGCCGGGCGCCTCGATGTCGCCGGGAACCAGAAACGCGTAGCGTCCCAGAGCGACGCGAAGCACCATGGAATTGTTGTTGGCGTCGGCCCAGTGGAGCAGTGCCCCGTGACCGGCCGGATCCACCGGCGGATGCACGCGCCAGACATCGGCTCCGCCGATCGCGACATGGTGCGGCACGGCACCAAAAAGGGGGTGCCGCAGGTGGCGCTCCCGGATAATCCGCCGATACGTGCGGTAGCCCCAGGTTTCGACCCCCTGGCCGTTATCCCAAACCGTCCCGATGGAAAAGCGCCGGGCAACGGAGAGCAACCCATTCAAGTGGTCGCTGTTGGGATGGGTCAGCACCAGGTAATCGATGGTGCGGATCTTCCACCGCCGCAGCAAAGGGCCGATGACCCGCCGGCCCATGTCGAAAACCCGGTTGTCGGGAAACCCGCCCCCGTCCACGAGCATGGTCTTTCCGCCGGGAAATTCGAACAACACGGCGCTGCCCTGCCCCACGTCGATGGCGGTCATGCGAAGCGCGGGCCGGGCGAAGCGTTGCACGATCCAGTACCCGCCGTCCGCGACCACGGCCACGGCAAGAAAGATGCCGGCGACGGCCAGAGCACGCCCGGACCGGCCTGAGAGTGTCGCGGCGCTATCGGCCGGCGCCGATTTCGCCAAACGGTACCGATACCACCCGGCCCCGGCGACCGCAAGCACCAGGTAGTAAAGAACGATCTCGATGTCGCTGGGAGAAACGGTGCCGACCGCGGCAAACGGCAGGGCCGCCAGCCGGGAAACCAGCGCAAGGGCCGGGGAAAGCATCCCGGCCGCAACGTGCAAGAGGGCCGCCGCACCGGGAAGCCCCAGAAGATGGGCCGCCACGGCCACCAGGGCGGCCGGCACCACCCCGAAACCGATGTAGGGAACCAACAGGCAGTTGACCGCAAGGCCGATCACCGAAACCTCGTCGAAATAGCGCATGGCGAGCGGCAGGGTGCCCAGCCAGGCGAAAAGGCTCACCAGCACGAGGGCCTTCAGGCGGCCGGCCGCCCGCTTCAGCCACCGTTGCCCGGGATCGGCCCCATTGAAGAGGGGGAGAACCGCCATCCCGGAAAGAATCGCCGCCACCGCGGCAAAGGAGAGCAAAAACGATGCGGCAAACAGGGCCGGGGGGTGGAGGATGAGGATCACCAGGGCCGCGGCGGCCAGGGTATTGACGAGATCGTTCTCCCGCCACACGCAGACCGTGGCAAGATAGACCGCGACCATGATCACGGCCCGCTGGGTGGAGGGCGACATGCCGGCGATCACCCCGTAACCGAGAACGGGCACGAGGGCCACCAGGGCCGCCGCCGAATGAACCCGGCCCTGCCACCGCAGCGCCGGCACCCAGGCGAAAAGCCAGACCAACGCGCCGTAGGCCACGGCGGCCACGATGCCGATGTGAAGCCCGGAGATCGCCAGCAAGTGCCCGATGCCGGCCCGGTTGAAATCATCCCGCAACGCCATGGGGATGCCGTCGCGAATACCGATGGTCAACCCCTCGAGCACGGCTCCGGCAGGCCCGGGAACGCGCTCGCCGATCCATTGGCCGATTCGGCTCCGCAGCCGCGCCACCCGCCAGGCCCAGGTGCCTTGCCCGCCGGCCCGGCCCAGCCGCTGAAGCCGGCCCGGGTTGACCCAAAGGGTGCACCCGATCTTTTTAAAGGCGAGAAACCGGCAATAATCGAACCCCCCCGGGTTGTTGAAATTCCGGGGCCGCTTGAGGCGCCCGGAAACCGTGACCCGGTCCCCGGCCGAAAGCAGCGGCGTCATGCCGCCGTACGTCGCCTGGATCCGGCCCTGCAAAGGGGCCGGGGACGCGGCGTCGTCCAGGTATTCCGCGGCCAGGACAAACCGCTGGCGGTCGTTGCGGCATTGGGGGCGATCGACCACCCTTCCCGTGATCCGGTGCACCCGGCCGTCGGTTGCACGAACCACGTGGTCTGCGGGCAACCGAGGCGCCACCCAGGGCTGGATGGCCAGGTATCCCCAAAAGATCAAAAGGGCCCCGGCAACGGCCCACCCCCGGCGGCCCCTGGTCATGGCGTACCACCCGACGGCTGCCAGGAAAAGGCCCACGGCAATGACCGGAACCCGACCGGGGATCCAATTGCCGATCCCGATGCCGATGATAAAGGCGAAAAGAATCGCTGGTAATGGACGGCGCATCCATTCCACCCCTATTTCAGAGTCTCGGCCCCAACTCTTCGTATCGCCCGGGCGCCATCGGCACCAAAGGGTCGACGGGGCCATCGAATCGAAATCGCTATCGGGATCGAAATCGGAACCGAAATCAAACCTCGATCCCGATTTCGATAGCGATTTCGATAAACATTCCACCGGGGCCGGCGCCCCCCGGGTTCCTTCCCGCCATGCACGGCAGGAACGTCGGCGCAGGCCGATTTCAGATGGTATTTTCAGGCAGGTGCCTTGTCGACTTCTTACAAAAACCCCTTCCGGTCAACCCGATGGGCGGGTATCAACAACCGGATTCAACGGAACGGAGGGAGTAAAATGGAAAAGCGCACTTCCCGATTCAAAACCCCTCGGGTGCCTGAACGGGGAGCGTAGATTTTGCCCCGAGACAAGGCCGCAGGGAATTTTCGACCACAGGCGTAGTCCGTCTACGTCGAGGATCGAAAAATCCCGAGAACGCCGTATCGGAGCGGATTGTGCTTCTCAGCCCAACTCCCCTCGGGTGCCTGAACGGGGAGCGTAGATTTTGCCCCGAGACAAGGCCGCAGGGAATTTTCGACCACAGGCGTAGTCCGTCTACGTCGAGGATCG
>JBJKPT010000761.1:0-2125 GCA_046706045.1 Desulfobacterales bacterium | reverse complement strand
CAGGCCCTGACCTGGGGAAACGGGTTCTTCTTCAACCCCATGGACCTCTTCAACCCCTTCGCGCCCCTTGCCGTCGACAAGGACTACAAGACCGGAGACGACATGGCGGTCGCCACGGTGTTGCTGCCCCGGGACGCGAACCTGCAGATGCTCGTCGTGCCCCGCCGCGACCCGGCCACCGGCGCCGTCATGCAGGATGAGTCTTCGGAGGCGGCAAAGCTCCACGAGTTTATCGGTCCGATCGAGACCGATGCCATGCTCGCGCGGCACTACGGCGAGACCGTGGCCGGCGGCGGTTTGATAGGGAATCTAAAGGAAGCCGCCTGGCGGATCAACGGAACCCTGACCTTCCTCGATCGGTCCCGGACCCGCACCATGGCCGGAGCCGTGGTGGCCAACATGGACTATTCCTGGGTCTGGGCGGGCCGGAACTGGTACGGGGCCGTGGAGGGCTACTACAACGGCATCGGCGGCGCCGACGCGGCCGAAGCCGCCGTGGATCCGGACGTGGTTCGACGCATCGAACGGGGCGAGCTCTTCACCGTGGGCCGGCTTTACGCCGGCGCCATTGCGCGGATGGAATGGAGCCCCCTGGTCAACCTGCAGGTCTCGGTGTTGACCAACCTCGACGACGGCTCCTGTCTGTTTCAGCCCCAATGGAGCTGGAATCTGGCCGAAAACGTCCAAATGCTCGCCGGCGCCATCCTTGCCTTCGGCCGAAACAACACCGAATTCGGCGGGTACCGCCCCGCCGGCTCCCCCTACACCGTGGCACCCGCCGACACGATTTACTCCCGTCTCGCCTGGTATTTTTGATCCTGGACGGCCTCGGCGGAAAAAGGCAATGCGCGTTAAGCCGCCCCAAGGAAGCTTGCGGAGAATCGGATGCGCGTGCACGGCTCTTCACAATTCCCGTCTTGGTTCGCATTGAACCTTTTTGGCGGCAGGCTTATGTTGGGGCCATCGGCGATTCCGTGTTTATTCCCGGCATCCTGGGCCGGTTTGTTTCCACGCACCATCACGTTCATCCCCGGGAGGCTTCCATGAAAAGCGTCAAGGAAATCATGACCACCGACGTCATCACCGTCACCCCGAACATGGACATCGCCAGCGCGGCACGGCTGCTGCTGGAAAACCGGATCAACGGCGTGCCGGTCGTCGACGAGGCCGGCCGGCTCATCGGCATTCTCTGCCAGAGCGACCTGATCGTCCAACAAAAAAAACTTCCGACCCCGACCCTGTTCACCTTTCTTGACGGCGTTTTCCAGTGGACGTCCCGCCACATGGAAAAGGAGGTCCGGAAGATCGCCGCGATCACCGTGGCCGACGCCATGACCTCCGAGCCGGTCACCGTCGCACCCGACACGGGCATCGACACGGTCGCCGGCCTCATGGTGGACAACAATTTTCACACCCTGCCCGTGGTCGAGAACCATCGGCTCGTCGGTATCGTCGGAAAGGAAGACGTGTTGCGCACCCTGATTCCCGCTTCTTGACGGATCGCCCCTTCGCTTGCCGGCAGCAAGGCCCCTTCGCGGCGTTCTCGGAATCGCCGGGGGTAGGGGATTGCCTCGATGCCGCCGGGAACGGATCAGAAATACGCCTGAAGACCGGAAGGAATGAATTCAAAGGCATAGACCGGATCCCAGGTCTCGGTATCCGGCATCGGCTCCGGCATTGCGTTTTCGGTGAGAACGAGCTGGAAAAAGCGGTCGATATCCGGCCCTTCAAACCATGCGTCCCCGCCCACCCGGCCTTTTTCGAGGAAAAGGCGCTTTCCCGAGGCGAGCCGGATTTCCTTGAACGGTTGGGTATAGGTGAGGGCCGGCCGCAGGTTCACCGCAAAATAGCCCACGGCCAGCCGGAGCCGGGAAAAATCAATTCCGCCCGAGGCCGCCGATAAAAAATGAAGCCGGCCGGCAGCCGCTTCCAAGCGGAATCCCTCGACCGGGAATCCGGCCTCCGCCAACCGCCGGGCCTGGGCCGAGACATCGGCCGGGTTCCCGTGAAGGCAGAGGCGGCGCAGGTACCCCGCCGGGGTGATCTCCTCTTGGGGCCCTTGCATGAACGGCGCCATGCGCCGCCGGGCCGCGGCCCGCTGAAACCGGTATTTGTAGGCAAAGGC
>JBJKPT010000760.1:0-5769 GCA_046706045.1 Desulfobacterales bacterium | reverse complement strand
GTTCCCGGTCGAAAAGCAGGCGGGTTCCCGTGCCCAGCGGGCGGTTGACGATGCGCATCCCGGGTTTGGCGAGATCGGCCACGCCGGTGATGGACAGGGGGTTGTCGCGACCCACGAGAAGTCCCTGCTCGCGCCGGCAGAAATTGACCACCACGGGCATGCGTTCGAAGGTTTCGCTTGCGAACGTGAAATTGTAGTCCCGTTCGTCGTCCTGAAGCAGGTGGCTCGTGGCGATGTGGCAGATCCGCCGGCGCAGGGCGTTCAGCCCGCCGGTGCTGCCGAGGTTTCCGAACACCGCAAGGTGATCCTCGTGGTGGGAATTGAACAGGGTGATCGCTTTTTCCAGAAGCCAGTCGTTGCTGCCGGCGATGATGAGAAGCCCCTCGTAGGGGGGCAGGTCCACGGCGGGGCCCGGGTGGTTGACGGCGTTGTTTTCAACCCATTGTTCCACCAGGTGCAGGGGAAACAGCCACTTGCCCGTGACCTTGGTGGCGGGCAGCCCCTTTTCCGAAATGAGGCTGTAGACCATTTTTTCGTTCACGCCGAGAAACCCGGCCACCTCTTTGGTGGAAAGCATCTTCTTCATCTTCGTCTCCTTTGGCCCTGAACCATGCCAGCCGGTCGGGGATTACCGTCCCGGTTGGAATTTGTCAATCTTGATCCATTTTACCGGAAAAATGAATGGGAACCTGGAATCCCCGAACCCTTACGGACGGGTGCCCAAGACGCAGGAAGTCGGCCTTGCCGCAGGATTTCAGATTTCCCGCGTGGGGGAAAAAGCCCGTTTCCGCCCGGCCGCAAAAGAGCGGCCCCTCCGGCATCGGGTGGCGGTTGCGTTTCTCCCCGGCTGTGGTAGTTTGAACGGGCCACAAAAAAACGGCGTCCGTCCGTTCCGCCGATTTCCCGCACCGTGTGGGCGGTGTCCCGGGCGGAATTGTAAGGAAGCGGACGAACCGCCGACACAAGCATCAAGCCCGCGGAATCCGCTTTTGCGCCCGCGACTTTCCGGCAACTGCGCCCCGATGCCCCAAAACCGATACCGCCCGGGTGCCCGGGCCTTGGATCCACGACGCCGTCGACGGACCGGGAACCAATCCACCGACGGTGCACCGACATCGAGGTGGTATGAAGCACCCCCCGGTCAAAGCAATCCTTTTCGTCATCGTTGCGGCCCTGGCCGTCTGCTTCTTTGCTTTCCACCTGGGCCAGTACCTGACCCTTTCCAGCCTGAAGGCCCAGCAGCGGATGCTCCAGGATTACTACCTTCACCACCGCGCGTGGACGATCTTTCTCTACATGGGCGTCTACATCGCGGTAACGGCCCTGTCGCTGCCCGGCGCCCTGGTGATGTCCCTTGCCGGGGCCGCGATTTTCGGATTCTGGGTCGCTGCCGTGGCCGTCAGTTTTGCAAGCTCCATCGGCGCCACCCTGGCCTTTCTCGTCTCCCGGTTTCTCCTTCGCGATTGGGTCCAGGACCGGTTCGGAAAAAATCTTGCCGCCATCAACGAGGGCATCCGCAAGGACGGCCCGTTTTATCTCTTCACCCTGCGCCTGGTGCCGGTCTTCCCGTTTTTTATCATCAACCTGCTCATGGGGCTCACCCCCATCGGCACCCCGAGCTTCTACCTGGTCAGCCAGATCGGCATGCTGCCCGGCACCCTGGTCTACGTCAACGCCGGCACGCAGCTGGCCGCGATCGATTCGCTGCACGGAATTCTCTCGCCCGGGCTTCTCGCCTCCTTTGCCCTTTTGGGCATCTTTCCCCTGGTGGCAAAAAAAAGCATCGCCATCATCCGGCGCCGCCGCACCCTTTCCCGATGGCCGCGACCGAAACGCGTCGACTACAACCTGGTGGTCATCGGCGCCGGGGCCGCCGGCCTGGTTTCCGCCTACATCGCCGCCGCGGTCAAGGCAAAGGTTGCGATCGTCGAAAAAGACCGAATGGGCGGGGACTGCCTGAACACCGGCTGTGTCCCGAGCAAGGCCTTCATCCGGTCGGCGAAAATCCTCCATACCCTGCGCGCGGCCGAATCCTTCGGGATCCGGACCGGGCCGGTGTCGGTCGATTTTGCCGCGGTCATGGAGCGGGTTGCGCGGGTCATTGAAAAGATTGCGCCCCACGACAGTGCCGAACGTTACACGGCGCTCGGCGTCGAGGTGGTCCGGGGAACGGCCCGGATCGTATCGCCCCACGCCGTTTCCGTAAACGGCCGCACCCTGACCACCCGCGCCATCGTCGTCGCCACCGGCGCCACGCCGTTTGTGCCGCCGATTCCCGGCCTTTCCGAGATCGACTACTTCACCTCGGACACCATTTGGCAGCTCCGGCACCCGCCCCGCCGACTGGTCGTTCTGGGCGGCGGCCCGATCGGTTGCGAGCTGGCCCAGGCCTTTTCGCGCCTCGGGGCCGAAGTTAGCCAGGTGGAGATGATGCCGCAGATCATGGGCCGGGAAGACGAAGACATTGCCGAGTGGATCACCCGGCAATTCCGGAAGGAAGGCATCCGGGTGTTGACCGGCCACCGGGCCAAGGAAGTGCGGACGGCGGACGGCGTCAAAACGTTGATCTGCGAGCACGGGGGCGAGGAGGTCGCCATCGAATTCGACGCCATCCTCGTGGCCGTCGGCCGGGCTGCCGGCGGCCGGGGCCTGGGGCTGGAAGAACTCGGGGTGGAGGTCGGAAAAAACGGGACCCCCGCGGTGAACGGCCTGCTTCAGACGAGCATCCCCACCATTTTCTGCGCCGGCGACGTCGTCGGTCCCTATGCCTTCACCCACATGGCCGGACACCAAGCCTGGTATGCCGCGGTGAACGCCCTGTTCGGCCGGTGGAAGACCTTTGCCGTGGACTACCGGGTCATCCCCTGGGCCACCTACACCGATCCGGAGGTGGCCCGGGTCGGCTTGAACGAACGCGAGGCCCGGGAAAAAGGGATTGCCTACGAAAAGACCACCTACGGCATCGACGACCTGGACCGGGCGATCACCGAGGGCGAAGACCACGGCTTTGTCCGGGTCCTGACCAAACCGGGCACGGACCGGATTCTCGGTGCCACCATCGTGAGCGCCCACGCCGGCGAGATCATCGCCGAAATCGTTTTCGCCATGAAACACCGGATTGGCTTATCGAAGATTCTCGGCACCATTCACATCTACCCCACCTTCGGCGAGGCGAACCGGCAGGTCGCCGGCCAATGGAAGCAGACCCATGCTCCGGCCGCGGCCCTGAAGTGGATCGAACGCTACCATTCCTGGATGCGGGGCAGAAACTAGGGTAACCGCCACCGGCGCATGACCCGCGCCACCTCTTCGGCCTTCCGGTCCTCGCCCCATCCCAGGTCGCCGGCCGCCAGATCCGCGGCCGAGCGCGCCACCGCCTCGTCGGGCCGGGAGAGCAGGGTCACCGGCATCCGGCGGCGCAGGATGTCGACGAGGTGGACGGCCATCTCCTCGCGGATGGCGAAGCGGACTTCGGCCCTGGAGAAGGCAAGCTGGGGATGAACCCGTTGGGCCAGGGCGGGGGTTTCGGCCAAAAGGGCCCGCAACCGGTCGACCTCGGTCCCGTAGCGCAGCAGGCAGGTTTGGGCGGTGTCCGCATCGAAACCGGCTTCGCGGTTCGCGGCTGCCTCGGCTTGACACCAGGCGGCGAAGTCGCCTTCCGGGGCGCCGGGAAGCGGGTGGGTGGCCGTGGGCGGTTCCCCGTTGGCCTCGCGGCCGAGTTCCTTCACCACGCAATTGACGAGAACCCCCGCATCGGCCCGGGCCGAGGTGAACTTTCCGCCGATGGAAACGAAAAGTCCGGGCCGGGGCTCCATCATGGTCCATTCCCGGGTCACCTGGGAGGCCGGTTTCCCGGGTTCGTTTTTCAAGGCCCGCAGGCCGGCGAAACACCCGATGATATCGCCCCGGCTCCAGCCCGCGCCCTTCATGTGGCGGGTGGTTTCCGCGAGCAGGTAGTCGATGTCCGCCTCGGTGGCGTCCACGGCATCCGGATCGCCCGTGTAATCGGCGTCGGTGGTCCCGAGAAGCGTCCTGCCGTACCAGGGGACCAGGAAGAAAATCCGGTTGTCGTCCCGGGTCATGAGCAGCACCGCGTCCGGACTCGGCAAGGCCGGCATCACCAGGTGAATGCCCCGGCTGTAGCGGATGGATTGCCGTAGGAGATGCCCGCCGTCGATGCCGGGCGCCCAGGGCCCGGCGGCGTTGACCACGGTGCGGGCCGTGACCTCGATTTCACGGCCGGTTTCGGTATCGGCCACCGTTGCCCCGACGACCCGCTCCGCATCGTAGCGAAGGGAGGCGGCCCGGGCATAATTGACCGCCACGGCACCGGCCGCCACGGCGGCGCGAACCACTTCCACCACCATCCGCCCGTCGTCCATCTGGCAATCGCCATAGAAAAAGCCGCCCCGGATGACGCCCTCGTCCAGAAACGGAAAAAGGGCCACGGCCTTTCGCCGGCCGATCCGGTCATGGGGTGCCACCGGTTGGTCCTTGCCGGCCAAAAGGTCGTAGAGCCAGAGCCCGGTTTTCAGCTTGATGGGCCCCACACGGTTGGTCTCGTAGATCGGCATGAAAAAGCGCAGCGGCCGCACCAGGTGGGGTGCGAGAACGCTCAGGCGCTTTCGCTCCTCCAGGGATGTCCGGACCAGGTCAAGCCGCAGGTGTTCGAGGTAACGAAGCCCTCCGTGGATGAGCTTGGTGGAGGCCGTGGATGTGCCGCTCGCCCAGTCGCCCTTGTCGATGAGGGCGGTTCGAAGCCCCCGCAGGGCGGCGTCGAGAGCCGTCCAGGCCCCGTACACCCCGCCTCCGATCACCAGCAGATCAAATGCCGTCTTTTCCAGGTCGCTGAATCGTCGTTTCATCGTGTCCTTCGTGGGTTCATGGGATGGATCCGTCGCGCCGGCCGATCGGTCGGGACGCCGCCGATCCCCGGGCACCGGGGACGTTTTTCGGCGACCCCTACACCGATAGCGCCAGGCAAATGCCGTCTTGCTCCGGCGAGTGGCCGGGGAGAAAGGAAAAAAGCTGCACCGCGCGCCATTTCGGGCTCTCGTTCACGGCCCGGTTGAAGGCGTCGGCATCCTTAAATCCCGTGTTGTCGGCAACGAGGAGCCCGGCCGGACGCAGCAACCGTGCGATCGGCTCCAGGGCACGCACGTAGCCGTCCTTTTCGATGTCGAGAAAAACCAAATCAAAAGGACCGGTCCGGGTCTTGATGACCGCCAGGGCATCGCCCTCAACCAGCTCCACCACGCCGGAGAGCCCGGCCGCACCGAGATTTTCCCGGGCCCGGGCCGCCATGGCCGGGTCGGCTTCGACCGTGGTCAACCGGCCGCCGGCCTCGCGGCAGGCCTCGCCGAGAAAAATGGTCGAATACCCGATGGCCGCACCGAGCTCCAAAACCCGGTGTGCTCCGGAGAAGCGGGCGGCAAGGTAGAGAAGCTCGCCGACCATGGGCCCGACAATGGGAATCTTCTCCCGGGCCGCTTCATTTTCCAGCCGGTGCAGCAGCGGACTGCGCCGCGGGGTCAGGCCCCGAAAATACTGCCGGGGATCGGTGACGATGTCGCTCATGAGAACCCCCTTTCGTCTTTCGGGCGGCCGTGGTCAACCGCGGATCACCGGCGGTTCGGCGGGATCCAGCCCGCAAAGCCGGGGGATATCCCCCTTGAGTTGCCCGAGAAAGGTTTCGATGTCCACGTCCGGCGGAAGGCGCCGCCCTTCGCCGAAGCGCACGCTCACCCGGTTTCGCCATCGGCCCCGGGC
>JBJKPT010000759.1:0-3576 GCA_046706045.1 Desulfobacterales bacterium | reverse complement strand
CTCCACGGCCCGGCACAGGGCGATCCCGTCAAGATTCCGAAAGCCTTCCAGGTAAACCGCGATGACCCCCACCGAGTCCAGCCCGGCCACGAAGGTGACCAGATCCCCGACGCTGAGATCGATCTGGTTTCCGATGGAAATCATGTAGGCCGGGTCCACGAAGGGATATTTGCTGGCCCGGGTGATCATGAAAGCGCCGCTCTGACTGATGAAGGCCACGTGTCGGGGATGCTCGCCGCGGCGTTTGGGCAGTTTTTCTTCGGGGATGAAAAGGGTGTCGAACCGGCCGGGATGGGAGACGACCCCCAGGCAGTTGCCGCCCAGAAAGACCGGGCCGCCGTCGGTGCGGGCATGGGCCGCCTCGATCTCGGCTTTCACGGCCGCGGCCCGGTTTTCGCTTCCCGCCTTCTCGCCCATGCCGCCGGGGATGAGCATCACCGCACGGGCCGCGGCCCGCTCGATGACCGCATGCACGATATCGGGCACGCGCTCGGCGGCCACGGCCACCACCAGAAGATCGACCGGGGTTTTCAGGCTTTCGATGCCGGGAAGGCAATGGATGCCGTCAATCGCCTCGCAGCCGGGGTTTAAGATCGTGACCCGCGCCGGGTCGAACCCATTGGCCAGAACGTTTTTCAGGATGATCCGGCCGAAATTCATCCGGGTGGCCGATACGCCGAGGATGGCCATGGACGCCGGGTGGAGCAGGGCGTTGATTTTCGCGATCGGCCGCGGCCGGGGCAGGGCCCCGGGCAGGGAAAAGCGGCACATGCCGTCAAGGGACACCATCAGGTAGTCGGAAAAGGAAAAGGGGTTGATTTCAAGCTCCTCGATCACGTAGGGCGCTTCGGGGTTCAGGGGGCTGTAGTGACGCCCCATGGCGATGAAGGAGGCGAAGCATTCGCGCAGCTGGTCGTCGGAGACGCGGCGTTTCTGGCCGCGGGCCAGCCCTGCGAGCTTTTGGTAGGCGATGGTCGCCCGGAAGAGATCGAAAAAGGATTCCGGTTCGCTCAGTTCCACCGAGGCGCAGACCACGGCCTGCCCCTTCTTGAACCGATCGGCGTAAAGCTCGGTGTCGGTGCCGCCCAGCCCGGCGGTGATCACCAGGCCGAATTCCCGGGTGCGCCGGAGGCTGACCAGCAATTCGTTTCCGAACGCCTCGGAATCCGGCGGCATGTATTGGCAGAGAAGCACCCCGCGAAGATCGTCCGCGATGGCCCGCTCGAGGGATTCGGCGCCGAGGCCCGCATAGGCCGCCGGTGCCATCTCCGGATGATTTTCGATCCAGTTCGCGTAGTTCAGGGGCACTTCGGCCAGCATCCGCCGCCGGGCCGACCGGATGCGCTCCGGGGTTTTTTCGATGACCCGCACCCCGCCGACCTCGGTCTTGTGAAGGATGGTGGGGCAGACGATTTTCATCACCACCGAATCCCCGGGAAGCGCCATGAGTTCACGGTCGGTCGGCCGGGCGTCGGTCCGGATGAAAACGATCCGCGGCGGGGTTTCCGCACCGGAATGGCGCAGCAGGTCGTAGGTCTCGTGCTCAAAGAGAAACAGGCGTTCGTCCCGGTGGGCGGTATCAAAGCATTCAACGATCCGGTCGTGATCGATGTGCAGCTGCATGGTCGGGGCCCTCGCGGGTTTGTTTTGAATTTTGGCTTGCAGACCTAACAATATTCTGAAATAGGTGTCAAATAGTTAGTGCCCATCCCAGAATGGCACTTTTCCGCGATTTCTGCGTTGGGCGTTCGATTGGAATCCTCGAAATAGCCCGCTATTCCTCCGGTTCCAATCGTCCGGCCGCCTTGGATTCACGCAAAATTGCCGATCCCGGGATGAACACTAGTTAAGGAATTCACTTCGCCTTTGTCCTGGCGATCGCCAAAGACGGCCGCCGGCTGCCGGTCCACGGGATCGACGGCGGACGACATCCCGGGGAGGGGGCCCCGCGCCACCGCCGCCATGCCGAAATCGCCCAAACTCTCCATCATCATTCCCTGCTACAACGAGCGGTCCTCTCTCAAGGACCTGTTGACGAGGGTCCGGAACAGTCCGGTCGAGAATCGGGAGATCATCCTGGTCGATGACTGCAGCACCGACGGCACCCGGGAACTGATCCGCGATGGGTTGGCCGGCTGGGTCGATACCGTGGTTTACCACGAAAAAAACCAGGGCAAGGGGGCGGCCATCCGCTCCGGGATCGCACACGTCACCGGCGACATGGTGATCGTCCAGGACGCCGATCTCGAATACGACCCGAACGAGTATCCCAAGCTCATGGGGCCCCTGCTCGACGGCCGGGCCGATGTCGTCTACGGATCCCGGTTTGCCGGCGAAGGTCCCCACCGCGTTCATCTCTTCTGGCATGCGGTGGGAAACCGCTTTCTCACCCTGCTCTCGAACATGCTCACCAACCTCAACCTCTCGGACATGGAAACCTGCTACAAGCTTTTCCGCACGGACCTGCTTCGAAAGATCCCCCTGCGTCAGAACCGGTTCGGTTTCGAGCCGGAAATCACGGCCAAGATCGCCCGCCAAGGGTGCCGGATCTACGAAGTAGGGATCTCCTACTCCGGCCGTGCCTACACGGAGGGGAAAAAGATCGGCTGGAAAGACGGGTTTGCCGCCATCTGGTGCATTCTGCGCTACGGCTTCCGGGATTGACCCCCCCCCCCCGCTCCTTTCATGAACGTGCAGGTGCACGGTTTACGCCACCTAATAAAGAAAGATCGTTCATCAACTTTGACGGGGACCTGTTCTCCACGGTTGCAATCCCCACTCACCCTGATACAAGGGGGGGCTGCACGCACCGGCCACGGATGTCTTTTCATGCGATTTTTTCCCGGAGCAGCCCATGGAACGCAAGCGGCCCTGGCTTTCGATCGTCGGTTTGTTTTTTCTGGCATGGATCTGGGGCTACAACTGGGTGGTCATGAAGACGGCCCTGAACGATATCGGTCCCTTTGCCTTTGCCGGCATCCGGGCGCTTTCGGGCGGGGCGTTGTTGATGGCGATCGTGTTCGCGTTGCGACGGCCGGCCACGATCGGCTCGTTCTGGGGCGTTTTGCTTCTGGGGCTTCTTCAGACCACCGGGTTTTCGGGTCTCATCATTTGGGCGCTGGTCAGCGGCGGGGCCGGCAAGACGGCCGTCCTGGTCTACACCATGCCGATGTGGCTGTTGGTCCTGGCCTGGCTCTTTTTGGGTGAGCGGCTCCGGGGATGGCAGTGGCCGGCGGTGGCGAGCGCCTTTCTCGGCCTGATCTGCCTGGTGCATCCCTGGCGGCAGACGCCCCATTTTTTCAGCACCGGCCTGGCGGTCCTGGCCGGACTCTTGTGGGCGCTTTCCGGCGTTTGGAACAAGTGCCTGCGCAAACGGGTCCGGGTCGATCTCTTGGCGCTCACGGCCTGGCAGCTGCTCCTGGGCGGTGTTCCGCTGTTTCTTCTTTCCCGGTTCGTGGCATACCGGCCCGTTCACTGGACGCCCTATTTAATCGGCGCCATCGTCTACAACGTCGTGTTTTGCTCGGCGGCGGCGTGGACCCTCTGGTTTTTCGCGTTGCAGGAACTGCCGGCCGG
>JBJKPT010000758.1:0-3856 GCA_046706045.1 Desulfobacterales bacterium | reverse complement strand
CCCGTGCCCGGCTTAAACATTGGGTCAGGGCGAACATCAGAACGAGCGCGACGCCGACAATTTCAACCTGCAGGGAGGTGATGTAAATGCCCGCCCATTGCCAGATGCGCACCTACACGGTGCCGGGGGGGAAGCGCACGGTGCGCGCGCCAAAGAGCCCCAGGGCCGCGCTTTCGAAGATAATGGCCATTGCGATGCTGGAAATCAGGCCGGAAAAATTGGAGTCGGCCCGCTGCCGCAGGGGAGCAAAGGCGATCCGGTCGAGAATGAGGCCCAGAACGCCGGAGCCGAAAATCGCGGCCGGGAACGCCGTCCAGATGGACAACCCCGCCGTCTTCACAAGCCAAAGGGCGGTATGGCCGCCCAGGGTGAACACGGCGGCATGGGCCAGGTTCAGGATGTCAAGGACCCCGAAAACCAGCGTATAGCCGACGGCGAAAAGCCCGTAGACGCTGCCGATGAAAAGGCCGTTGACCAGCTGTTGCGCCAGGAGAGCCATGAGGGGTCGATCCTCCTTGCCCGGATAGAAGCAATTTCAAAATGAGGATTTCCGGTCGAGATCAAGGGAAGGCCGAACCTCCACCCGCAGGCATACGCACGCCGATGGGTCGAGACGAGGCCCGGGATGCCGCGATCGGACGAAAAGACTTTTTTTGAAACGCCTTCTAGTCTTCCAGCACCACGAATTTTCCCCCCTTTACGATCTGGACCACGGGGGTGCAGCCCGCGTCGCGATCCGGGGTGAAGGAAAATTTTCCGAGCACCGTATCGAGGTCCTTGATTCGCGCCATGGCATTGCGGATGGCCTTATGATTCTTCGTCGAACCGGCCATCTCGATCGCCTTGTGGGCGATAAAGACCCCCGCGTAGGCCTGGGCGGCAAACTGGTCCGGCGGATTCCCGTATTTGGCGGTAAAGGCCTCGACGAACTTCTTGTTCAACGGAAGGCTCGAGGACGCATTCCAGGCCGCCCCCATCATGACGCCTTCCGCGGCGCTGCCGGCGTTTTTGATCAGGGCCGGGGAGTTGAATCCATTGCCGCCGATGATTGGAACCGAGTAGGGAATGCCGAGCTGGCGGGCCTGGATGACAATCCCGGTGGCCTCTTCCACCAGGGCGGAGACGATGATGGCGTCCGGATTCTTACTCTTGATTTCGGTGAGTTGAGCCGAAAAATCGCGGTCCCCCTTGGCAAAGGTCTGCTCGGTCACGATGGCGATGCCCTCGTCGGTCAAGGCCTTCTTGAAGGCGACGTATCCGCCTTTGGTGAAGGCGTCGTCGTTTCCATACAAAACGGCCACCTTGTGCAATCCGAATTTTTCTTTGGCCACCTGGATGGTGTGGGGAATGACCACGGATTCGGTCAGGGAATCCCGGAAGATGTAATTGCCGATTGCCGTGATCCCCGGAGCCGTGTTGCTGATGCCCAGAACCGGCACGCCCGCCTGTTGGGCGATGCGATCCGTCACCTGGGCGGTGTTGCTGAGTGTCGGGCCGATGATCAGCGAGACCTTGTCCGCATGGATAAATTTCTTGAACACGTTGATTCCCTGCTGGGGGACGCTGGCATCGTCTTCGAAGATGGGAACGATCTTGATCCCCTTTGGCCCGGAAGCTTCGTTGATTTCCTCGACGGCCAGCGCGGCGCCTTTCTTCTGGGTGGCGCCGTATGCGGCCGCCCCCCCGGTCATGCTGAACGCAAATCCGATTTTTGCCTCTCCGGACGCGGCAAAGACCGGCGTGCACAGCTGTCCGGTCATGAGGGCTACCGCCAAAAAAAGAACGGCCGAAACACCGGCAGAATGTTTGATATGCATGATCGGTTCCTCCATAAATGGGGAATAAAAGAATACGCGATGGAAGAGGCGTCAAGTTGAAAAAAGATGATTATTTTAATTTTAAAGTCAAATTTTCAGGCAAACGCCAATATCGGTGTGACGGGATCGGCCGCACCGCGAAGAGATGCCGGGGCGCCCATCGAAAAAATTGGCACGGACCACCCCTCTCACGGTCAACCGACGATGAAATTCGTTGAAATCCCCGGGAACGATCCGATATAGAAGGCAATGTTTTGGATCGCAGGTATCGGATCGGCCCTTGCCATGTCGGCCGGACGCCTTCCGAGACCCGGAGTACCTGTGATCCCCCGGGGGGGATTCTTCCGCCCGTGATGGGTGGCACCCGTTCAAAAAAGGATATTCGCCGTGACCCGGAAATTGACGCCTTTTGCCATCGCATACGATTTTGACGGCACCCTGGCGCCCGGAAACATGCAGGAATACGACTTCGTGCCGGCCATCGGCATGAGCAGCCGGGCGTTCTGGAAAGAGGTCGATGCGCTCACCCAAAAGCACAATGCCGACAACATCCTGGCCTACATGATGCACATGCTGGACACGGCCAATGCCGCGCAGGTGCCGGTAAGAAAAGAAAATTTCGTGGATTTCGGCCGTTCGGTGGCCTTGTTTGACGGCGTGATCGACTGGTTCGACCGCATCGACGCCTATGGAAAGGAAAAAGGATTCAAGGTGGCCCACTACATCATCTCGTCGGGGATCCGGGAGATGATCGAGGGAACCGCCATCGCCCGCAAATTCGCCGCGATCTTTGCTTCGGCCTTCATCTACGACCACAACGGGGTCGCCAAGTGGCCGGCCCTTGCCGTCAACTACACCACCAAAACGCAGTTTTTGTTTCGCATCAACAAGGGCGTTTTAAACGTCTACGACAACACCAAGATCAACGAGTTCATTCCCAAGGACAAGCGGCCGGTGCCCTTCGAGCACATCGTGTTCATCGGTGACGGCGAAACCGACATCCCCTGCTTCCGGCTCGTGAAAGACCAGGGCGGACACGCCATCGCCGTCTACAGACCCGGCACCCGGGGCGCCAAGGGCAAGGCGGATAAACTGGTGAAAGAAGGGCGGGTGAATTTCATCGCACCGGCCAACTATTCCGTGAACGGCGAAATGGACCGGTTCGTCAAAGGCATCATCGACAAGGCCGCGGCGGATATCGCGCTAAAGCAATTGGGGAAAAAAAGCTGATTAAACCGTCATCTTCCAGCACCGGTGAATCTTCTTCCGCTTGTGGAGATAATCCTCGGGGATCGTGATGGAAGTGATCTCCCTGATTTCGCTCACCGCCAATCTCTCCATCCGGGGTGTGAAATCCTGGTGGTTCGTCGAGAAGAAGATCACGGCACCGGGACGCATCAGGCCGATCACCGCCGTCAGCAGTGCGGGATGGTCCTTGGCGATATCGAAAGCATCGTCAGCGCTCTTTCGCGTGGAAAATGACGGGGGATCGACGATGGCAAGGTCGAATTCCCGCTTCTGACGTTTCGCCCGGGGAATAAAATCAACGGCGTGGGCCTGGATCAGTTCGTTCGATGTCTCCGGGATGCCGTTCAGCGCCATGTTCTGCCGGGTCCAGGCGATGGCCGTTTTCGACCGGTCCACGGAGACCGTGGAGCGCGCGCCGCCCTTGGCCGCGTAACAGGAAAAGGTGCCGGTGTAGCAGAAGAGGTTCAGGACGTCTTTTCCCGCGGCAATCTCCCGCACCATCTGGCGGGTGTTCCGGTGATCGGCGAAAAGTCCGGTGTCCACGTAATCGTAGGGGTTGACGTAGAAGCGCAGGTCCCGTTCGGAAACGACGATCATCCGGTCGGTGGTGTCGATCCGTTCGTAGCGCTTCCCTTCCGATTTCCCGTAGAAGCGCTCCTTCAGGTGGACGTTTTCCATGGGAACGTCCAGGGCCTCGGCAACGGCCGCGCCCATCATCGGGAGCCATTCCGGCATCGATTGCTTCCGGGTGTATTCGCCGATGACGAGATGCCCCGCGTACCAATCGACCA
>JBJKPT010000757.1:0-7130 GCA_046706045.1 Desulfobacterales bacterium | reverse complement strand
CGCCTACGGAGAGGTCGGCAAACTCGGCGGTCAAGTCCGGACAGATCCGGCACCCTGCCGGAATCAGGGGACGCACCCGCTCCAGGGGGATTTCCACCTTCTGCGAACCGGTATCGATGACCATGATCCGGGATGGCGGCGGAGGCATGTCCATGCCGAGGATGCAGGCCGAACCCACGCATTCGTCCAGAAGGGGCAGCAATCCCCGGGTGTCCAGGGCCCAGGTGCAGAACAGGCCCACCACCAGGGCGGACGGATCGGTGAAGGCTTCTTGATTCAGGGGATTGATCCTCATTTTGGAAACGGACATCACCTGGCACGGGGTGCCCACCAGGCCCATCCGGAAAAATCCGTCGGCCACACCTTTGTTGAACGCCGCCAACGTCGGTGCGGCCGTGAATTTGGACCCGGCGCAATCGGCGATCTCCTGGGGTGAGGTGACCAGCCTGGGCTGTGCCATGGCGGCGTTTCGGCCGGTCAGGGCCGCGGCGTCGATGAAACCGCTTTCCAGGGCAAAAGCCATGAGGGCGGTCACCGTCCCGCCGGCCTGGTAAGGCCCGCAAACCGCGTTCTTTCCGGCACGAGCCGCGACAATTTCCCTGACCGGTCCCAGAGGGCTTCCGGTGTAGGCCGTTCCAAGAATCATTCTGGAGAGCTCGTCCAGATCCACCTCGGTCTTGGGACAAAAGGCATGACAACGCCCCTGGGGCAGGGAGCAGGAAAAAAGCATGGCGGTCTTCCCCCGATGATTCCGGAAATAGGGGCAGATGTCGACACAGCCGCCGCAGCCGACGCAAAGCCCTTTTTTCAGGACATCCTCAACGAGCTCATGCGATCCAAAAATATTCATGCAGCTTCCTCCAGGCTCGCCGGCACCAGGCGGCCGGTTGGATGGGTTGGGCGTTCCTCGCGTCTTCTCGTCTGCGCCGAAGCCTCACCGGCGGCGCGTTGCCTTCCCCTTGAGCACGGCAATAGCGATGGCGCATTCAAATGATGACGCCCTCCATTTACGCCGCGCACCCCTTCCCCGGGATCGCCGGCGGCGTGGGCGGGTTTCCTATCGCAAGGCATGGGGCGAAGCGTAATGTCCCATGTACCGGGATATCTCCAGGGCGGTTTGCATAAGCATTTCGGCCTGGACGTCGATGTCGTCACGGTCCGCATAATCGGGTCCACCGGAAATGCTGATGCCGGCCACGGGCTGGTTTGTGTGATCCCGAATAGGGGCGGCGATGCAGGCGACCCCGGATAGGAACTCCTCCCGGTCCCTGGCGTAACCCCGCGCCCGTGCGGCCGCGATCTCTTCTTCCAAGGCCTTTTTGTCGGCAATGGTATGGGGGGTAAAGGCATCCAAGCTGACGGTTTCGAGATAATCGCGCAACACGTTTTCGGGCAGCGCCGCCAGAACGGCCTTGCCGATGCCGGTGCTATACGCCGGCACCCTGGGGCCGAGCTGGACAAGTGGAAAGTCGGGGACGTCGGGGAAGATGTTTTGGGTGATCAGCATGGAGCCCTCGTCCCAGATGGCGATCCGGACCAGCATCCGCAGATCCTGAGCCAGACGCTGGGCCGCCGGGGTGCCCACCTGGTTGATCTTCAGGGTACCGGCCAGGATCGAGTTCAGCTCATTGATGTTCAGGCCCAGGGAGTTTTTGCGGGTTTCGTTGTCCTGGCTGAGAAACCCGCGATCCTCCAACGTTTTCACCAACCCATGGATGGTCGTCTTGGAGAGCCCGAGGAGCTGGCCCATTTCGGTGATGCCCAGCCGCGGGCGCTGGTGGGAAAAAAGGTAGAGGATGTCAATGGCGCGATGAACCGACTGCACACTCATGGGCAGACCTCGCAGCAAAATGATGTTCATTATTATCGAACATTGTTCATTGATGAAGAACCCTACACCCCTTCCATCATGGCGTCAACCTGTTTTTCCTTACCCGGCGCCAAACGGCTTTTTCTCAATACGCTTAGGCATTTCAGTAATAAATAAATATTGACACATTTTTAGGCCACTGGTATACATCTGGGCAAATAATATCCGACCAGTTGTCTCTCTTATCGAACGGGCCGCCATCAGCCCAACCGCATTCGGTCCACGGACCATACGGGAGATGTCGATGCTCTACCGAATTCGGCGTAAAACCCAGTCTTGGTACGGCGAGACGATCGGCATCCTCATCTTGAACGCAGCCTATCCGTGCATCCCCGGCAATGTGGGCAATGCCACGACATTTCCATTCCCCGTGCGCTACGAAGAAGTGGAGGGCGCCTCCATCGACCGCGAGCTGAACCGCAGGGACCCGGATCTCGCGATGCCTTTTGTGCGTGCCGCGCAACGCCTGCGCGATCAAGGCGTCCGTGCCATTACCGGCGCATGCGGATTCATGGCCCTCTTCCAGCGCGAAGTGGCGTCGTCGGTGGACATTCCGGTTTTTCTCTCCAGCTTGATGCAGATTCCGTTCATCCATCGAATTACGGGAAAACCCGTCGGGGTTATCACGGCCGACAGCTCGCGCCTGGGGCCCCAGCATTTCGAGGCCTCGGGAATACCGACCGGGCTTCCCATGGTCGTGGCGGGAATGGAAACCCAACAAGAATTCAGGGAAGCCGTCCTTAAGGAAAAGGGGACCCTTGACGCTTCGGTGATGGAACAGGAGGTCGTCGACGTGGCCCGGGCGCTGGTGGACAAAAATCCCGACCTGGGGGCGATCCTGCTCGAGTGTAGCGATCTGCCGCCCTTTGCCCATTCGGTTCAGCACGCGACGGGACTGCCGGTTTTCGATTTCATCACCATGATCGAATACGTGCACAGGGCCATCACACAAAAGCCCTATCGCGGATACATGTGACGGTCGAAACGGGATACCGAATCCTTCAAGCTCGACGGACCCGGTCTCGACTTACCGCCCAGGAGAGAGACGATGTTCTGGAATGTCCTGATGGTCGGCATCGCGGTGGGAGCCATCTACACCCTGGTCACCATCGGCTACAGCATGGTCTACGGCATGCTGAAACTGATGAACTTCGCCCACGGGGACGTCTACATCTTCGGCACCCTGCTGGCCTACAGCCTGCTGGTCAATCATCATTTTTCTCCGGTGAACGCCATCGTGGCGGCCGCGATCGCGGGCGGCGCACTGGCATCCCTGGTGGAAGTGGTCGCCTACCGGAGGCTGCGATCCGCCCAGCACCGCATGATTTCGATGATCACCGCCCTGGGTGCCGCCTACGTTATCCAAAACCTCAACGAATTGGGATGGGGCGACCAGGTGCTGCCCTTTCCTTCCCTCTTTCCGGACCGCCATTTCCATTTTCTCGGTCATTCGATCGCCCTCACCCACGTGATCACCCTCTGCGTCACCATCGCCGTCATCGTCTCCTTCAACCTCTTTTTGAAATACCACAAGATGGGCAAGGCGATTCTGTGTGTTTCAGAAGACATCTCCACCTCGAGCCTCATGGGTATTCCCATCAACCGTACCATTTCCGTCGTCTACTTTCTGGGCGGCGTCTTCGGTGTCATCGGAGGCGTTCTCTACTCGTCCACTTACAACGCCATTTCCCTTGGCATGGGATTTCGCGGCACCATCGTCGCTTTCATCGCGGCAGTCATCGGAGGAATCGGAAGCCTCAGCGGGGCCATGATCGGCGGGATGATTTTGGGCATATCGGAAAATTTCATCGGCGTGTACGTCTCGAGTTCATTCCGGGACCCCATCACCTTTCTGCTCCTCATCCTCATTCTGCTTGTCAAACCGACGGGAATCATGGGTTCCGTGGAACAAAAGAAAGTATAGCCGAGACATCATGCAAAGCCAGGAATTGAAAGCCCCCACAGGTTATATTCAGCGGATGGGCGCCGCCATCCATCCGCGGCCCTTGAACGGAAGGAAAAAGGCGGCGGGCTACGGCGCGATCGTCGCCGTCGCCATTCTTTTGCCGCGCATGATGACCAATCCGTATTACCTCGGGTTGGCGAATTATATGATCACCTACACGATTCTGTGCATGGGGCTCAACCTGATCCTCGGCTACACGGGCCTGCTCTCCCTGGGACAGGCCGCCTTCTATGGCATCGGTGCGTACACGACGGCGATCTTGATGACCCGCCACGGCTTCGGATTTCTCCCCGCGCTTCTGATATCGGCGATGGTGACGCTGGCGGCGGCCCTGTTGCTGGGTATTCCGACGCGCAAGGTGCGGGGCGATTACTTCTGCCTTTTGACCATCGCCTTCGGGGAGATTTTCCGATTGGTGGCCCAGGCCTGGATCGGGTTCACGGGCGGGGCCATGGGCATCGTCGGCATTCCGATTCCCCGCCTGTTCGGATGGGTGATCCGCAGCGAAGCCGATTTCTATTACGTGGGACTGACCCTTCTGGCTTTCACCTACGGAACCATGGCCGTGCTGGTCAACTCGAAGATCGGACGCGCCCTGGTGGCCATCCGGGAAGACGAGCTGGCGGCACAGGCCATGGGGATCAACACCCCCGGGTACATGATCCTCTCCTTTGCGATCGGCTCTCTCTACGCAGGGCTCGCCGGCAGTCTCCTCGCCGTCTACCAGACCACGGTAACGCCGTCCAACTTTCGACTCGAGGAATCCTGTCTGATGATCATCATGGTCATCGTCGGCGGGATGGGCCGGCTCTGGGCCCCTCTGGCCGGGGTTTTCGTCATGACCATGGCGACCGAACTCTTCCGCCCCATTGCCGAATACCGGATGTTGATCATCGGCGCGATGATGATTCTGGTCCTGCTGTTTCGACCGCAGGGGATGTTCGGCAACTCCGCCTTTAAAGATTAGGAGCCCGTTATGGTTCTTTTGGAAACCCAGAATCTTCGGAAGCGATTCGGCGGAGTCGTCGCGGTCAACGACGTGACGGTCGCCATCGAGCAGGGAGAAATTCTGGGAATGATCGGGCCCAACGGCTCCGGCAAGTCGACCTTCATCAACCTGCTAACCGGTATTTATCAACCCGACGAGGGCGCAATCACGTTTTGCGGCGAGAGCATCGACGGGCTTCCCGCCCATCTGGTGACGCGGAAAGGTATCGCGCGCACCTTCCAGAATCTGCGGGTGTTTTCCAACGTATCGGTCCTCACCAACGTGCTCATCGGACGTCACTGCCGAATCGCCAATTCCCTCTGGGGCATATTTCTGAATCCCCTGGCATCGTGGCGGCGGGAGCGGGCGGCCATCGCCCGGAGCATGGAAATTCTGGCCATGGCCCATCTGGCCGACCGGCGCGACGCGTCGGCCAAAAACCTCCCTTACGGGGAGCAGCGACTGTTGGAAATCTGCCGCGCTCTCTCTTCGGAGCCGAAACTGCTCCTCTTGGACGAGCCCTGCGCAGGAATGAACCCCGTCGAAATGGACACCTTGGCGCAATTCGTCAAGTACCTGCAGGACCAGGGGAACACGATCTTCATCGTCGAGCACAACATGCGGTTCATCATGTCGGTCGCCGAGCGGATCGTGGTGCTCAACGCAGGCCAGAAATTCCGCGAAGGCACACCGGCAGAGGTCCAGGCCGATCCGGAGGTCCAAAAAATCTACCTGGGAGAAGAGGACGAATTCTGATGTTCGAAGTAAAGGGACTTCGTTCCGGATACGGCAAAATCAAGGTATTGCATGAAGTCTCCCTGCGGGTGGATCCCGGGGAGATCGTCGCCGTCATCGGTGCCAACGGCGCAGGCAAAACCACGCTGCTGAAAACCATTTCCGGTTTGATTCGAGCCTCTCAGGGCAGCGTCACCTTTGAAGGCCGATCCCTCCTCCGTGTGCCGCCGGAAAAGATCGTCGCCAGCGGCATCGCGCATGTGCCGGAGGGAAGGAAAGTCTTTGCCCAGGCTACGGTTAAAACAAATATGGAGATGGGTGCGTTTCTGCGCAAAGACAAGGTCGAAGTCCGAAAAGACATCAGCCGGTATTTCGACCTCTTTCCCATTCTGGGGGAACGAAAAAATCAAAAGGCGGGGACTTTGAGCGGCGGGGAGCAGCAAATGCTGGCGATCGCCCGGGGCCTCATGGCGCGGCCGAAGCTGCTCCTGCTCGACGAACCGTCCATGGGGTTGGCCCCCTTTCTTGTGAACGAGATCATGAAAATCATCCTCGATCTGCATCGGGAAGGCATCGCCATTCTGCTCATCGAGCAGAATGTGAAGAAGGCGCTGCGGATCACGCAACGCGCCTATGTGATGGAGCTGGGGCGGATTCCGTACGAAGGCCCGTCCAGGGATCTATTGGCGTCGGACGTGATCCGAAAGAGCTATCTAGGAGAGAATCAACCACATGAAAGGGGATGACGAGATGATGAAAAGACGAATTGGAATCCTGGTGTTGAGCATCCTGTTGAGCCTTGGTATGACCTTGACCGGCTTCGCCAAGGAAGGGGTCGATCGGGCACAGAAGATTATCAAACTGGCCGGTTACGACGCATGTACGGGCAAATACGGCGATTACGGCCTGGGCGACAAGAAGGGCCAGGAAGTAGCCGTCGACGAGATCAACCGCATGGGGGGAATCCAGGCCGGGCCGCTCAAGGGGTACAAGCTGAAGTTGGTCTTCTTCGACGATCGGGGCGACCCCAAGGAGTCGGCCAATGTCGCCAAGCAGATTTCGGCGGACGATTACCTCGTGGCGCTGGGCCCCACGATGAGTTCCTGCGCACTTGCCGCCACCCCGGTTTACTATCGAAACGCCGTACCCGACATCATCACCTATGCCAACGCCAACACGATCACCGAACAGGGGTTTGACAATATCGTCCGCCTTACCTACACCACCCGCAGCATCGCCCAGTACATGGCCGAAGAAGTGAAGCATCACTTCAAAAAAAGCACGGTGGCGATCATCAGCGAAAATCAGGACTACGGCCAGCAGCTGCTGAAAGCGTTCAAGGCCAGGGCCAAAACCCTTGGCATCCACGTGCTTTCCGAGAGCGTCATCACCCCGGGCCAGGATGTTGATTTCAACTCGGTGCTGATGAAAGCCAAAGCCCAACATCCGGGCATGCTGCTTCTTTTCGTCACCTATAACGAAGCCGGCATGATCGTGAAACAGGCCCGTGAGCAGGGGTGGCAGGTACCCATTTATGCCCCGGACGCCGAAACCGAGCCTAAATTCTTCGC
>JBJKPT010000756.1:0-4655 GCA_046706045.1 Desulfobacterales bacterium | reverse complement strand
ATATACACCGGCAGCCCCTGAAACCCTTCCTTTAATTTCATTTTTTCTAACGATACGTTTATTCCCTTGATAACGATTCGCCGGGGATGCATGCGATATGGCAATCGGACGTCTGGTGTAATTTTCTGAATGCTCCTACAATGATTGAATGCGTTTGACAATGAAGCCAAAATTTCCGATAAAAAATATAGACAGCGACTTTATTCTCCAGCCATCAATGGCCCTTTTGCGTTACGTTTGCGTGGAGCGGATCGATTTGACACCACGAAACAGCGCGCTATTTTCCCGGTTCAAATATCCGTCCATTGGAATCCGCTCCAGGGGGAACACCACCGAGTCAACGATCTTGATCGATTGGGGGAGGGGCTCAATACCCCGGGCGCTCAGCGACGCGCCGACAAACAATCTCAATGGGGGGACAACATGGAACGGTTAATCGTTACCGACAGCACGGCCGACCTGCCGGCCGAGATTGTCAAAAAGTATGGTATTCTGGTCATGCCCGTCAATGTGGTTCTCGACGGGACCACCTTCCGCGACGGGGTGGACATAACGAACGATGAATTTTATGCCAACTACGAAAAATACAAATCGATGCGGACCGAGGCGGTCCGTTATGAAGACTATGCCTTGGCATACATGAAGATGGTGCAACGTTACGATGAAGTCATTTGCATTCATTGTTCACGACATCTCAGCGAAACCTATCAAATTGCCACCCAGGTCCATGAAGACTTTAAAAAGAAAGCCGATTGCCGGGTTGCCGTCATCGATTCCAAAACCTGCAGCATGAGTTTGGGGATGAACGTAATCGCCGCGGCCCAGGCCACCGCCGCGGGAAAATCTTTTGAAGACGTCGTGGCATCGGTGGATGATATCCGGTCGCGCACCTCGGCATATGTTGCCATCCCGACATTGAAGTATATGAGAAAAGGAAAAAAAATCAATGGATTCAAGGCACTTGTCGGGCTGGCCCTCGGTGTCAAACCGGTGTTGGGATTCGAAGACGGCAGACTCGCCATCAAGACAAAGCTGCTGGGGAAACAGAAAAACATGATCCTTGCCATGATGGACAGCATTCGAGAGGACATCGGCTCCCGTTCCATCACGCTTTCCATCACCTATTCCGGCGACGGGAGCCTGGTCGAAAGTCTCAGGGAAGTGTTTGAATCGAGCTTCAAATGCCGCCAGATCTATGTGGCCCAGTTTGGACCCTCCATCAGCATCAACGCCGGCCCCGCGACGTATGGGGTCGGCTACATCAAACACGGATGATCGACACGGAGCCCTCCGAAAGAGCGGCCCCGTCCTGTCGAACCAAACGGGCCCAATCCTGATTGCGTTGTCGAACGGTAAACGCCATTCCAAGGCGGCTACCGTTCGGCTTTATTATGCATTCTTTGCAGTGGCCTTACGGGCACTGGAAAAATCGAGATTTCCACCCCGGACACCTCGGATGGATGCCGTGAATGCGCGAGCGATCCTTTTGGCTCGATTGCGCTTCCACCTTGACCTCGGGGAAAAAGGGTCTATTTCTGAGTGGACACGATGACGTTGAAATGTCGATAAAAGGAGCCTTCCATGATTCAAGACGAACTTGCGGCGATGGATTTCTCGGTGGACACGACCAATCTCTACCGGGAGGAAGGATTTACCGATTTGACCGTGGCATCGATCCGCCGCCTGACGCCGGTCCATCCCGATGGCTCGGATGACCGCAGCCGGACGCCGATATTTATCGGCAGCACGCAGCTAATGACCCCGGAAGGACCGCTCCCGATTCAGGCGGCCCTGACGGCCAACTCCCTGGAAGAAGCCTACACCGCATTTCCCGAGGCCATGAAAAAGGCCGTGCGCGAGATGGTGGCCGAAGCCCAGCGCATCCGACGGGAAAATGACTCGCGAATCGTTGTGCCGGGCAGACCATAGGGGAAACGCGTTGGCGCTTCGGAAAAAACGATGCTCCATCCTGCCAGTTTTTTGGGTTCGTCCACGGCGTTTCATCCATCGGCACACCTATCCAATAAGTTGCGACGACGAATCCTCATGGATAAGAAAAAAAGGGGGGTGGGTGACCCTTAGGGGGGGAGGGTCACCCGGAGGTTAGAGATGAAAGGTATTGAGAAAGGACAAGGCAACCGGAGTTGCCCATGGCAGGAAAGGTAAGGCGGCCGGTTTCCATGTCAAGGAAATAATCGGGGATTTTTTTTGATGCTTCCAGAATCCCGCATCGTTGAATTCGTGGATTCCGAGGGAGGCGTGGGAATGGGCATGAAAGGTTTCCATTCGAGACGATTCGCTCGGCAGGCGTTGATCGGGCCGCCGGCATGGGAAAATTTGAGACCGAAACCACGACATCGGCAACGAAAATGAGCGATGCCCCCTCGGTCGCCTGGTGCGTGTCGGCCCACGGGTTTGGGCATGCGGCCCGGGCCGCCGCCCTGATGGATGCCCTTTGGCGCCGCCTGCCCGGGGCCCGAATTCATGTGTTCACTTCGGTGCCGGAGTGGTTTTTCGCCGGTTTTGCGAGCCATGACCCGGTCTTGCATTCCATGGAAACCGATGTGGGGATGGTTCAGCAATCGCCGATGCGGGCCGACGTGCCGGCTACCATCGACCGGCTCGATCGATTTTTTTCCGATGCCGAACGCCGGGTGGCCGAGCTGGCCGATGGCTTTCGGGCCTCGGGTTGCTGCATGGTGGTCTGCGACATCGCTCCCCTGGGCCTTGCCGCGGCTCAAGCCGCCGGGATTCCATCGGTTCTGGTGGAAAATTTCACCTGGGACTGGATTTACGGGGCCTACCTGGCGGAATTTCCGTCATTTAAACGGCACATTGACGCACTGGCGGAGATGTTCGGTCGGGCCGATTGGCATATTCAGACCGCACCGATCTGCCGTCCGATTCCCTCGTCGGATCTCTCCGTTGGCCTCATGCCGCGACCCCTTCGAAATCCCGTCGGCATCCGCCGGAAATTGGGGGTGCCGGATACCGATGCGATGGTGGTCTTGACCCTGGGCGGGGTTCCGGCCGGCGAACGCCTTCAGCGTTTCGGCCGTCTCCCCGAGGATTGCTGGCTGGTGATTCCCGGGGCGGCGAACCGGTTGACGGTCGAGGCACGCGTGATCCGGCTCCCCTCTCAAACCGGACTCTACCATCCTGATCTTATCGCGGCGAGCGATGCGGTGGTGGGAAAGGCGGGATACAGCACCCTGGCCGAAGTCGTCCAGGCCGGGGTGCCCTACGGGTACGTGCTGCGCCCGGATTTTCCGGAGATGGCGGCCATGGAGCGTTTTATCCGGGATCATCTGCCCGCGGTCCGCATCGATGAGCACGGGCTGGCGAGCGGGGAATGGATCCGGACCCTGCCCGAATTGCTGGCGATGCCGCGCCGCGAGCCTCAAACCCTTCCCGGCGCCGATCGCGCGGCCGCCTTTCTCGTGGAAATCCTCAATCGATCCGGAGAAGAAGCCTGCCGCCGGTCGAGGAAATGATGACGTCGCCGATTTCAAGCCCCCCGCCACTCGCCAATTACATCCGGTTGGTCGAGCGGATCGACGCCTGGTGCGCCTCCGTTACAGAGCGTTTCCGCGACAAGATCGCCTGTCGTGCCGGATGTGACGACTGCTGTCGCCACCTCCGGATCTTCCCCGTGGAAGCCGTTTCCTTGAACCGCGCCCTTCACCGGTTGTCTACTTCCGAGATCCGAACCCTGCGGGCCGCCGCCAGGAATGCCGATACCGAGGGGCCGTGTCCCCTCCTGGTCCGGAACCGTTGCCGGCTTTATGCCGCTCGTCCCATTATCTGCCGCACGCACGGCATGCCGATCCGCATTCCCGGCGACCCGACACGGGTCGATTGGTGTCCGAAAAATTGGACGGGGTTGACGGAATTGCCGGCGGACGCGGTCCTTGATCTTGCGACGGTCAACACGATCCTGGTGGCCGTCAATCGGCTTTTTGTGGAGGTGGTTCGACCCCGGCTTTCCGGTGATCGAATCCCGGTTGCCGAGGCTCTGGACATGCCGTTCGTGGAGGAATTCATCGGATAAGAATCCGCTCTTTCCCATCGGGCCGTCATCCCGAGACGGAAAGAACGGGCGCCTCTTGGAAATACCGGTCGATCGCCACGCGACCTGCCGATAAGGCCGCCCGCTCTTTTTCAAAAATCTCCAGGGTCACGGTTCCCGAGTACCCGATGGCCTTCAATGCGTTCACCAGAGACGTGAAATCGATGCTCCCTTTGCCCGGGGCCAGGTGTTCGTCGACGCGACCGTGATTGTCGCTGACGTGCAGATGGCCGATTCGGGAGCCGAATTTCCGGATGAAGGTCGCCAACCGGTCACCGCGGGTATCCCCGACCCATCCATGGCCGGTATCCAGGGTCATGGCCATGTCGGGAAACCGGGCGAAGACGGCGTCGAATTCATCGGGCTCCGCAAATGCTCCGTAAGCGGGAAACATGTTTTCGATGCAAAGTGGGACCCGAAGGCGTGCCGCCGTGCTGGCAATGGTCGAAAGGCTTTCAAAGGCGAGGGCTCGCGCCATTTCCGGCACCAAAGCGGCCATGCCCCGGGCCCCGCCCGGGTGAATCACCGCCTTTTCCGCGCCAAGTTCGGCGGCGACGTCCAGGGACCGGCAGACTTCTTCGACCGA
>JBJKPT010000755.1:0-1753 GCA_046706045.1 Desulfobacterales bacterium | reverse complement strand
GCCGGGGCCCTGTTTGCCGCCGAAGTGCTCTACCGGGATCCGGAGTTCGAATCCGAGGTCATCATCCCGGCCGGCATCGCCTCGGTGGTCGCCTATTGCCTGTTCTGCCTGGTGTTCGGTTGGGGGAGCCTTTTCGAGTCGCCGGATTTCGTGTTCCGAAATCCCCTGGAACTGGGTCCTTACATCGTTCTCGCCCTTGTCGTGGTGGTCGCCAGCGGCCTCTACGTCAACGCTTTTTACGGAATTACGGGCGCTTTCCAGCGGCTTCGGGTCCCAAATCACATCAAGCCGGCCATCGGTGGGCTGTGTGCCGGCATCATCGGCTTTTTCCTTCCCGAAACCATGGCCTTCGGGTATGGCTATGCCCAGCAGGCGATCCACAACCTGCTTCCGGTTTCGGTATTGTCGGCCATCGCCGTCGGCAAGGTCTTCACCACCTCTTTTACCATCGGTTCCGGCGGCAGCGGCGGGGTATTCGGCCCTTCGATCGTCATCGGCGGCTGCCTGGGCGGGATCGTGGGCAACGTCTTCCATGGCCTCATGCCCGGGGTGGTCGCTGCTCCCGGGGCCTACGTCGTGGTCGGCATGGCCGGCTTCTTCACGGCGGTCTCCAACACACCGATTTCAACGATCATCTTTGTCAGCGAGATGACCAATTCCTACCACCTGCTTCTGCCGAGCCTCGCGGTCTGCTCCATCGCCTACATGGGCTCCCAGGGATGGACGATCTACCACAACCAGGTGAAAAGCCGGATCGACTCTCCCGCCCACGCCGGCGAGTTTTTCGTGGACATCCTCCAGAGCCTTCGGGTCAAGGACCTGGCCGACCGGATCCGGAAGGTCGACCTCATCCCCCAGGGCATGCCGTTTCTGGAATTCAAACGCTATTTTTCACAGACCAAGCAGCATTATTTTCCGGTCATGGACAGCGCCGGCCGCCTGGCGGGGATTTTTTCCAGCACGGACATCCGAAGCGTCCTGTTTGCCCCGGAAATCGAGCACCTGGTGGTGGTGCAGGACATCGCCACGACGGACATCGCCAGCGCCACCATGACCGACGATCTCAACACGGTGCTTCAAAAACTCACCTCCCGCAACATCGACAGCCTCCCCGTGGTGCACGAAGATGACCATCGGGTGATGATCGGCATGCTCAGCCGGCGCGAAGTCATCGGGTATTACAACCAGAAGGTGGCCGAGTTGAAGCAGCGCCGGGATCGGTCTTGATATCTTCCGGGTACCGCACGCAAACAAGGAACAGACCGTGGGCCGGCGCCGTGGCGCCGGCAAGGGCCCGGTCCCGGCCGGCGAGGATCCGGGCCAGGGCTTCGGCCGGCCGGCGGCCCCGCCCGATCTCCACCAGCGTGCCCACGAGGTTGCGCACCATGTAGCGTAAAAATCCGCTGCCATCGATTTCAAAGGCCACCAGACCGTCTTCGCCGGTTTTGAACCCGGTCCGGAAGATCGTTCGCTCGGTGGAGGCCCGAGGGCTGCCCGTTCCCTCGAAGGCACGAAAATCATGCGTGCCGATCAGGTCCAGGGCCGCCCGGTCCATGGCGGCAAGATCCAGCGGCGCGCGGATGTGCCAGGCGTACTGCCGGCCGATGGCCGGCGGGCTGGCCCGGTTGATCAGACGATACCGATAGGTTTTGCCGATGGCGTCATACCGGGCATGAAACGACGGGGGCGCGGGCGAACAGGCGCGGATGGCGATGTCCCCGGGCAACAGGGCGTTTAATCCCTTTTGAAAGGC
>JBJKPT010000754.1:0-2758 GCA_046706045.1 Desulfobacterales bacterium | reverse complement strand
TCCGAGATCCGGCCCAAGCGCACCGCGTCGGGCCAGCGGCTCTACCGCAAGCGGGATGTGGAAACGATCCTCACCATAAAAAAGCTGCTCTACGAGAGAAAATTCACCATTCAGGGAGCCCGCCAGTACCTGCGGGCCCCAACCCCGCCTGCCGGGGAAGGGGCGCCGGCCATTACCCTGGAAGTAATCCGCAACGAACTGATCGCCGTGCGCAAACTGCTCGATTGATGGGTCCCGTTGCCTGGAATCGAGCCCCATCGCCTTCAATTGACGAATCCTGTTGACTTTCATTTCGGATTATTTTAAAGGGTGAATCTTGGTGGCGGGCATAGCTCAGTTGGTAGAGTACAAGCTTCCCAAGCTTGGTGTCGCGAGTTCGAATCTCGTTGCCCGCTCCAGACTTTTTCCGCCTTTTCAATTATGGAAGGGACGATGCGGGCGGAGTTCCGGTAACTATCCCCGGCCGCAGGCAGGAACCCATTTCCTGGTTGGTTGTCTTATGAACAGGTAATTTCCGACGGGTTTGCAGCAAACCGACGACCTGGTGAATGAGAAAACGGGCGGAATGCCCGTTTTTTGTTTTTTTACGCCCGGTGATTAAATTCGGGCGTGAGACGCTCCTGGTGAGCATGGTAGGGATAGCCTTCGACCATCGGATACCCCTTTGCTTCTCCCCGGCAAAAATCCCGGTGGAGGGGCGGTTGCCGATGTGCCGATGCGCGGGAGTCTGCGTGAGAGAAAAAAAAGAAATCCGATCGGCCTCCCGGCTCGAACCGGGATCAAAGGCCACGACCCTGCACCGGGACGTCGCCCGGAAAGTGACGCTGCTGGTCGAGCCGATCTGTCAGGCGGAGGGTCTTGAACTGGTCCTCGCGGAACTGTTGCGGGAACCCGGCGGTCGCGTTCTGCGATTGTTCATCGATGGGCCGGGCGGGATCACCCTGGATGACTGCGCCCGCATCAGCCGGCAGGTGGACGACGTGCTGGTTGTCGCACTGGACGATTTCGGCCCCTATCGCCTGGAGGTGTCCTCCCCGGGGATCCATCGTCCCTTGACGAAACCGGCCGATTTCGAACGCTTCAAGGGCCAAGGGGTGCGTATTCAGCTGGAAGCGGCCATCGACGGGCGGCGCAATTTCAAGGGAGTGCTCCGGGGAATGCTGGATAACCGCGTGCTGGTCGAGATCGAGGAGGAAACCGTTTCGTTTGATCGCGATGCCATCGCCAAGGCACGGCTGACGGAAGCACCGGCAGCGGAGCAGGCCGCGGATGCGGCCCGGCGCCGCCGATAGAAGCGACCCGATACCGATTCCGGACGGTCCGCGGGTGCATACCTGACGGGCCGGCGCCCCACAACCACTCGGTCTCACCCCCCGGTGGAAGAACCGAAAGACGGAGATAACCGATGTTAATGACCGATGTTAAACGGGTTATTGAGCAGATCAGCCGGGACAAAGGAATTGATCGCGAGGTCTTGATCCGTGCCATCGAGGAGGCCTTGAAATCCGCGGCCCGAAAACGATACGGCAGCCGGATCGATATCGAAGTGCAATACAACGACACCTCCGGCGAAATCGAAGTGTTCCAGTTCCGGGAAGTCGTGGAGACCGTCACCGATCCCGAGCTGCAGATGACGGTCGAGGAGGGACAAGCCCTTGATCCGGAGTGCGAAGTCGGTGACAGCCTCGGCACCAAGATGGACACCACCACTTTCGGCCGGATCGCGGCCCAGTCGGCCAAACAGGTGATCATCCAGAAGATGAAGGATGCCGAACGGGATGCGGTCTATTCCTCCTACATCGACCGGAAAGGCGAAATCATCAACGGCATCGTCCAGCGCATCGATCGTGGAGAAATCATCGTCAACCTCGGTATGACCGAGGGCGTGGTGCCGGCCCGGGAACAAATCCCGAGGGAAACCTACCGCCGCGGGGACCGAATCCGGGCCTATATCGTGGACGTCCTTTATGAGAGCCGGGGTCCCCAGATCATTCTCTCGCGCACCCATCCGGATTTTCTCATCAACCTATTCAAGACCGAAGTGCCGGAAATCGCCGAGGGCATCGTTACCATCATGGGGGCGGCCCGGGAGCCCGGGGTGAGGGCCAAGTTCGCCGTCTCTTCCAGTGACAGCGACATCGATCCGGTGGGCGCCTGCGTGGGCATGAAGGGCAGCCGGGTGCAAAACGTGGTTCAGGAACTGCGCGGGGAGAAGATCGACATCATTCCGTGGCATCTCGACCCGGCCAAATTCGTTTGCAACGCCCTGTCCCCGGCGGAAATCTCCAGGGTGATCATCGACGAGGCCAACCGGTCCATGGAAGTGATCGTTCCCGACGACAACCTCTCCATCGCCATCGGTAAAAAAGGGCAGAATGTGCGATTGGCCTCCAAGCTCACCCGATGGCACCTGGATGTGATCAGCGAGGAACGCTACAATGAGCAGATGAAGGAGGGCTACAATTCACTCTTGTCTTTACCGGGGGTGGATACGGCCATGGCGGACATGCTCTACGAAGCCGGTCTGTATTCCGCCGAGGAAGTCACCGCCGCATCGATCGAGGATTTGGCGACATTTCCGGACATCGCTGAGGAGAGGGCCGAGGCCCTTGTCGAGGCGGCCAGAAACCTTGTGGAGGCGGCCCGGGCCGAAAAGGCGGCATCCCAGCGAAAAAAAGGAGCCGGCAGGAAGGCCGCGGCCGCGGCAACCGCTGACGCATCACCCGACGCCGAGGCCTCTGTCAGCGATGGTGAGGCC
>JBJKPT010000753.1:0-5429 GCA_046706045.1 Desulfobacterales bacterium | reverse complement strand
GAGAAACCGGTAGCCGGCAAGCGGGGTCACCGGCACGGTGCCGACCAGCTTGGGGTAGTAGGCGGCGCCGATTCGCCGGGCCACGTCGGCCCAGATGTGATCGAAGACGAACTCACCCTGGGAATGGGTCTTGACGTAGAGGGGTGCGGCGCCCACCATCCGCCGGCCCTTGAACACGGTGAGGTGCACCGGATACCAGCCGGTTTCCGGTGCGATGCTGCCCGAAGTCTCCAGCCGGTTCAGCCACGCCCATTCCAGAAACGGGGTGGCCAGGGGCGCGGCCAGCCGGTCCCATGCGGCCCGGTCAATGGCCGCCATGCTGGTTTGCCATTCGATACGAAATGCTTCGCTGTCCATTTCGGTCATTGCGGGAATCATCCCCCATCGGGTGCGGCCGGTTTGCGCCGAATCCCGGAACGCGTCAACGCCAGATCTGCTCACACAAGCCTATCCACGAAGGGCTCGTTCGCGCGATTTCGGTTTTCTATCGTCGCATGCTGGCTCACGAGCCGATCCACGGATAAGCCACATTAACAATAATTCCTTGAAACGGGTTCGTCATGCCCTATGGCGCTTGCACCCATCGTCGACCGGCGACGGACCAATGGCCAACGACGAATGACCAATAACGAATGCCGGCTTCCCACCACAAGCTTCGATTAAGGGGCAAACCTCCTTTGCGCTTCATCCCTTGCGCGCGCCGCGTCTGTAAGGAATCGCAGCCCCGCGCGTCCCAAATGCGACCGGAAGTCATCGGGCTGCCAGGTTGACAGCTTCGGAAGTAGACAACATCTTGCGATCGCGTGAAGCCAATCCGAGGTTTCCACCGTCTTTTGCAAGGCGGCAAGGGGCTCTCCCACGGCCAGAGAGGAGAAAGATGCCATGCCCAGAACCCGCATCGAGATACCCACGGCCATCGAATACCTTTCCATTCTGGATCCATCCGGCGCCGCCGACGAAGAACTGGTCCCGGAGATTGACGCCGATACCCTGAAAAAAATCTACCGCTGCATGGTGCTGGGCCGCAAATTCGACGCCCGGCAACTCAATCTTCAACGCCAGGGCCGGCTCGGGACCTTCCCGCCGATCAGCGGTCAGGAGGCGGCTCACCTCGGGGCGGCCGCCGTGCTGAGGCCCTCGGACTGGATGGTCCCATCGTTTCGCGAGACCACCGCCGAGATCTGGCGCGGCCGGACCCTTGAGAGCATTCTTCTGACCAACAACGGATTCGGGGAGGGAAACCGCATTGCCGACGAGTGCAACGATCTTCCCATGTCCGTTCCCATCTCCGGTCAGTTGCCCCATGCCGTGGGCATTGCCTGGGCCCTTCGCCATCGGGGCGGCGACGATGTGGCCATGACCTTTTTCGGCGACGGGGGCACCTCCGAAGGCGATTTTCACGAAGCCCTCAACTTTGCCGGCGTCTACAACGTGCCGGTGATTTTTGTCTGCCAGAACAACCAGTGGGCCATCTCGGTTCCCCGTGCCCGGCAGACCCGTTCCTTAACCCTTGCCCAGAAAGCGGTCGCCTACGGAATCGCCGGCATTCAGGTGGATGGAAACGATGTCCTGGCCGTTTATGCCGCGGCCAAAGAGGCCGCGGACAGGGCCCGGTCCGGCGGCGGACCGACCCTGATCGAGGCCGTCACCTACCGGATGCTGATGCACACCACCGCCGACGATCCGAAAAAATACCGCAGCGAGGCGGACGTCGAACCCTGGAAGGAAAAGGATCCGATCCTGCGCTTCGAGCGCTACCTGAGGCATCGGGGACTCATTGACGACGAATTTGTCCAATCCCAGCAGGCCGAGATCGATGCGGCGATCCAGCAGGCCGTGGATGCCGCCGAAGCGGAAATGAAACGGCTGGGGGATCCGCTGGACATGTTCGCCCATGTCTTTTCCGAGCCGCCGGCCCACCTGCGCGAACAGCGGGAGGAGCTGGCCGCGGAACTGGCCGGAAAGGAGGATGCCGATGGCTAAGATGACGATGGTCCAGGCCCTTAATCTCGCCTTGCGCCAGGAAATGGAAAAAGACCCCGCGGTGATCGTGTTCGGCCAGGACGTGGGCGCCGACGGCGGGGTGTTCAGGGTCACCGACGGGCTGATGGACGCCTTCGGCGACCAGCGGGTTTTCGATACCCCCCTGGCCGAATCCGCCAGCGTGGGGATGGCCGTGGGGATGGCCGTGGCCGGGTTGAAACCGGTGTGCGAAATCCAATTTTCCGGGTTCGCCTACCACAACGTCCACCAAATCGAAAATCACGCCTCCCGCTTGCGGTGGCGATCCCAGGGCCGATTCCACGTGCCCATGGTCCTGCGCATGCCTTATGGCGGCGGGGTCCGGGCCCTGGAGCACCACAGCGAATCCCGGGAGGCGTTGTGGGCCCACATGCCGGGATTGAAAATGGTCATCCCGTCCGGCCCGCGAAACGCGAGGGCGCTTTTGGTCTCGGCCATCCGGGATCCGGACCCGGTGATCGTTTACGAGGGCAAGGCGATCTACCGGGCCTTTCGCGAAGAGGTGCCGGAGGCCGAGGAGACCCTTCCGATCGGAACGGCCCGTGTTGTGCGGGAAGGCACCGATCTCACCATGATCGCCTACGGGGCCATGTTGCGGCCCACCCTCGAGGCCGCCGAGGAACTGTTTGCCCGCGACGGGGTCAAAGCGGAAGTGATCGATCTGATGACCATTTCACCCATCGACGACGAGACCCTCGTTGCCTCGGTCAAAAAAACAGGCCGGGCCGTCATCGTTCACGAGGCCCCCCGGAGTTTCGGGCCCGGCGCGGAAATTCTGTCCCGGCTGGCGGACAAGGCCTTTTACTATCTGGAAGCGCCCGTCGCCCGGGTGACGGGATTCGATGTCGTGATCCCGCTTTTTTCCCGGGAGCGCGCCTACATTCCCGGGGTTTCCCGCATCGTTCGGCAATCCCGGGCGGTTCTCGACGCGTGAGCGCAAGCCGGCGTCTGGTGCGGCACGGGGATCGGGCGTCACCTCGGATTGCCCGAACCCCTGTCAACGCCCCGGGACCACCTGGGTGAAGGGGGGCTGCCCCGTCCGCCCGGGGATGCCAAGGAGGAGTCATGGCCCTGGAATTTAAACTGCCCGACCTCGGGGAGGGCATCCATGAAGGGGAAGTCCTCGCCGTCCGGGTGTCGGTCGGCGATGCCGTCGTCGAAGGCGACACGATTCTGGAGGTGGAGACCGACAAGGCGGCCGTGGAAATTCCCTCGCCGGTCACCGGCACGGTCGTGGAGATCCGCGTCAAACCGGGCGAGTTGGTCGAGGTGGGCGCGGTGATGATGGTTTTTGACGCCGTGGGCGCAAAACCGGTGCCCGCCTCGCGGCCGGAAGCCGATTCCAAACCATCGCCGGTCCGGGTTGCGGCCCCGGAACCGGCGCGGGCCGCGGCACCCGAACCCGGCGGGAAACGGTCCGGACCGGTGCCGGCAGCCCCGGCCACCCGTCGCCTGGCCCGGGAACTGGGAGTGGATCTCACCCGGGTGACGCCGACGGGCCCGGCGGGCCTTGTCACCGCCGCGGACGTTCGGGCGGTCGCCGAAGGGGCGCCACAGGCGGCTCCGGCCTCAGCACCGGCCCCCGGGACCCCTCAGGCACCCGCCGAACCGTCCCCCGCGGCGTTTGCGCCCCGTCCCCTGGTCGTCGACGTCCCGCCCCTGCCGGATTTCGAGAAGTGGGGTCCTGTGGAACGCGTTCCCCTGAGAAGCATCCGGCGGGCCATCGCCCGGCAGATGAGCCTGGCTTGGCAGCAGATCCCCCACGTCACCAGCCACGCGGATGTCGACATCACGAAACTGGAAGCCTTCCGCGAGCGCCGGAAGGCCCCGGTCGAAGCCGCGGGCGGGCGGCTTTCCCTCACCGTCTTTGTCTTGAAGGCGGCCGCGGCGGCCTTGAAGGCGTTTCCCGATTTCAACGCCAGCCTGGACACGGCCACCGGCGAAATCATCCGGAAGCGATACTGCCACATCGGCGTCGCCGTGGATACCGGCGAGGGTCTGGTCGTGCCGGTGCTCCGGGACGTGGATCGCAAAAGCATCGACGAACTTTCCCGGGAACTGCCCGAATTGGTGGATCGCAGCCGCCGCCGCAAGGTGAGCCGGGAGGAGATGCAGGGCGGAACCTTTACCCTCACCAACATCGGAGCCATCGGCGGCGGCCATTTTTTTCCCATCATCAACAACCCCGAAGTGGCGATCCTGGGGATGGGCCGGGCCCCGCTCCAGCCGGTGGTCCGGCCCGCCGGCGGAAACCGGCACGAAATCGTGGCCCGATTCATCCTGCCCATGGTCTTGACCGTGGATCACCGGGTGCTGGACGGCGCCGATGCGGCCCGGTTCATGCAGATGGTCAGCCGGGCGCTGGAGGATCCGGAGGAGCTGTTGATGACCATGTGACCGAGGAAGGAGATCCAACCGATGGTAATGGGCGAACTGGCGCAGGAAGCCGAATTGCTGGTCATTGGTGCCGGCCCCGGCGGTTACGCCGCGGCGTTCCGGGCCGCGGACCTGGGTCTGGATGTCACCATGGTGGACATTTCTCCGCGGCCCGGAGGGGTGTGCCTGTTTCGCGGGTGCATCCCGTCCAAGACCTTTTTATTTCTGTCCGAACTGATTTACGACGCCGGGCGGGCCGCGGAAATGGGAGTGGCCTTCGCGGCCCCCAAAATCGATACCCAGGCCTTGAACGGGTGGAAGCACCGGGTGATCGACCGGTTGGCCGACGGTCTGGTCTCCCTGGCCGAGCGCCGGGGTGTGCAGTGGTTGAGCGGGCGTGTGGAATTCGAATCCGCCGACCGGGTACGAATCCACGAATGCGAGGTGAGCCACATCCGCTTTCGCCACGTGATCATCGCCACCGGTTCCCATCCCATCGCCCTGCCCGGGTACCCGTTCAAAAAGGGCAGCCGGATTCGAAACTCCACCGGTGCCCTGGAGCTGGAGACCATCCCCGAGCGGCTTCTGGTGGTGGGGGGCGGCTACATCGGCCTGGAGCTGGGATCCTTTTACGCGGCCCTCGGGACCCGGGTCACCCTGGTGGAACAAGGCGAACGACTTCTTCCCGGGGTCGATCCGGATCTCGTGACCCCGCTTTCCCAGCGGGTCGGGCGCTCCTTCGAGCGGGTTCTTTTCAACACCCGGGTCGCGGAGCTGCGGGAAACCCCCGAGGCCGTTGTCGCCGGATTCGAAGGTGCCGGCGCCGGCGAGGCCTTCGACCAGGTGCTGGTGGCGATCGGCAGGAAACCGAACACCTCCGGGCTCGGTCTTGAAAAAACCGGGGCGAGCTTGGACGAAAAGGGGTTTATCCGCGTCGACGACCGGCAGCGCACCGAGGATGCGCGGATCTTTGCCGTCGGCGATGTGACCGGCGGGGTCATGCTCGCGCACAAGGCCACCCGGGAAGGGAA
>JBJKPT010000752.1:0-4839 GCA_046706045.1 Desulfobacterales bacterium | reverse complement strand
TCGATTTCCTGCTGATGGGAACCGCCCTGTTGACCGCCCTGCCCCTGGTGCTGTTTACCACGGGTGCACGCCGGCTGCGCCTGATCACCATCGGCTTGTTGCAGTACATCGCACCGAGTTGCACGTTTCTCTTGGCGGTGTTCGTCTACGGTGAGCCGATGGCGCCGGCCCGGGTGGGCGCCTTCGTGCTGATCTGGATCGCTTTGGCCATTTTTTCCGTCGACGCCTACCGGCACTACCGCACCGGGTCCCTGTCCGGTGAAAAAAAACCGTCACCGGCGGCCCCGGCTTGCCTTGCACCGCCGGCCACCGCCGAGCAATGTCTGCGCCATTGAACCGCTGCCCGGCAGCCGGATCTTCGGCGGGTTCGGCTCCGAGCGGGACCGATCGCCGACCACGGTGTGCCCGAATGCATCGACCCGACGGGCCACCGATTTGCTCGGTGATCCGGGAGGTGATAATGGGCTTGACAGCCTCCGGGAGAAATCGATAGTCTATGCCGCGATCCGGGAGACCGGCTGCCGGGAGGCTCCGGACGGCTTCTCCCGCTTCAGAAATATGGACGGTGACGTCTTGATCCCAAAACCGCCGTGAGCCCGCCGCACACCTCCGGTTTTATCCTTCGAAACGCCCTCCCGGTCTCGGTCGGGCACCCACCGTACCGGAATCGGCCACGCGCGACGCTCACCCGATGTGCAAGAAATCGATTGCATGTCACACCGGCTTGGGATACACGACCGACGGTTGCAGGAGGCCCCAGCGCGCGCCGGCGACCCGACATGAGAGAGGACGTCAATGGCGGTTTACGAATACGAACATCTGACGAGCGCATGCACCTGGGGCGTCGTGTTCGAATACACCCAGTCCATCCACGACCTTCCCTTAGACACATGCCCCAATTGCGGCACGCCGATCCGCAAGCTCATCTCCCGCACCAACGTATCGGCACCCAAGAGCAACGCCGAATTGCGGGACCTCGGATTCACCAAGCTGGTCCGGCGCGATAACGGCGTTTACGAAAACGTCACCCGCCGGAGCGGCGACGCCCGTTACATGGAACAGGGAAAACCCGAAACCATGCCCAATCTCAGCAAAACGATCCGCGACTGAACCGACGGCGAGCCATCGCCCAATCCAACACGTCCGCATCCGGACCGTTTCGGCCGCCGCCCATTCCCGCCCGGTTCCGGCAGGAATGCGACCCATCGGCCCGTGGTGTTTTCATCACCGGCACGGCAAACAAGAAGAGCCAAGGAGGAGGAACGTGATCCAAGTTGATCAACTGACCAAGTATTACGACAGCTTCTGCGCGGTCGACCACATCAGTCTGAACATCGCCAAGGGCGAAGTCCTCGGGCTGCTGGGACCCAACGGGGCCGGCAAGACCACGACCTTGCGGATGCTGACCGGGTATTTCCGGCCCAGTTCCGGAACCATCCGGGTGAAGGACTTCACCATGGCCGAAGAACCTCTGGCCATCAAACGGCTGATGGGTTACCTGCCGGAATCCGCCCCCCTTTACCACAGCATGCTGGTCTACGATTACCTCGACTACGTGGCCCGCATCCGCGGCATCGACGGCGCGCGGCGCATCGCCCGGATCAAGGCCCTGGCGGACCTATGCGATATCCGGGACATCATGCACAAGCCGATCAACACCCTGTCCAAGGGGCTCAAACAGCGGGTGGGGCTTGCCCATGCCATGATGAACGATCCGGAAATCCTCGTTCTCGACGAGCCGACCTCGGGGCTCGACCCGAACCAGATCGTGGAAATCCGGGACATCATCCGCGAAATCGGCCTGGAGAAAACCATTGTCCTCTCGACCCACATTCTGCCCGAGGCCGAGGCCACCTGCGACCGGATCGTGATTATCAACAAGGGAAAAATCATCGCCGACGGCACCGCCGACGAGCTCAAGGCCGAACGGGGCGGACGCCACACCCTGCACTTGAGCCTCGCCAATGCCGACACCGACCGGGTCGTATCGACCCTGGCCGCCATCGACGGGGTGATCGAGGTCAGGCGGGTCGATGCGCTCACCGGCACCGGCGCCCTTCAATTCGAGGTGGTGACGACCGCCGAAAAGGATCTTCGTGGGGCCGTCTATCAGGGCATCCGGGAAACCGACTGGATCATTCTGGAATTTCGTCTGGAATCGCGGAATCTGGAAACCATCTTCCGTGAACTGACCATGGAGAACTGACATGCGGCAGGTACTCAATATTTTCGGCAAGGAATTCAAAGATTATTTCGTTTCGCCCATCGCCTACATCGTGATCTCGATTTTCCTGGTGGTGACGGGCTGGTTTTTCTTCTCCACGTTCTTTCTGTTCAACCAGGCGAACATGCGCAACTTTTTCGATTTGTTGCCCATCGTCTTTTCCTTTGTGGTGCCGGCCGTCACCATGCGGCTTTTCGCCGAAGAACTCGACATCGGCTCCTACGAGACCCTCCTCACCATGCCCGTCACCTTCCGGGACATCATCCTGGGAAAATTCTTCGCGGCGGTCGCCTTCGTGGCCGTGATGCTCCTGCCCGTGTTCGTCTATGCTTTCTTCATCTCTTTTCTCGGCCCCCTCGACTGGGGTCCGGTCATCGGCGGTTTCATCGGAGCCTTGCTGCTGGGCGCCGCCTTCAGCGCCGTCGGGCTGTTTGCATCGTCTCTCACCCGCAACCAGATCATCGCCTTCATCGTGGCCATGGCCATCTGCTTTGCCCTGACCCTTTTCAACAAAATACTCTTCTTCTTTCCGAAGGGCCTGGTCGATGTATTCAACTACCTGGGCGCCGGCACGCACTTTGAAAACATCGCCAAGGGGGTCATCGATTCCCGCGACCTGATCTATTTTCTCAGCGTGATCTTCATCGGATTGTATGCCACCGCCATGGTTATGGAAGAAAAGAACTGAAGGAGATTCCATGGGCACCAAACGTTCCCCCGGCAAATATGCCAAGTTTACCATCTACCTTGCGGCCATCGTGCTGATCAACCTGGTCGGGATCACGCTCTTTTTCCGGATCGACCTGACCGCCAACCACATCTACTCCCTTTCCAACGTGAGCAAACAGGTGGTTCGCACCCTGACCGAGCCCCTCACCATCGATGTCTTTTTCACCAAGGACCTTCCCGCACCCAATAACGGCACCGAGCGCTACCTGCACGACCTGCTCGGGGAATACGGTCTCTACGCCAACCATTTCTTCAACTACCGGTTCTATGACCTCAGCCCCGAAGATCAGGGCGGACTGGACGATCGCACCGCCGCCAACCGGAAGCTGGCCGCCGACTACGGCATCTATCCGGTGCAGATCCAAGTGATTGAAAACGACGAGATCAAATTCAAGAACGCCTACATGGGCCTGGTCATCATCCACGGCGATGCGATCGAGCGGATTCCGGCCATCACCTCCACCGCGGGTCTGGAGTACAAGCTCACCACGGCCATCCAGAAACTGAACAACAAGATCAGCGTCCTGCTCGCGCTGAAAAACAAGGTCCGGGTGACCCTCTACCTTTCCTCGTCCCTCAACAAGGTCGCTCCCCTGATGGGGCTGAAGAATCTGTCCGACCTGCCGAACACCGTCGAAGAGCTGGTCAAAAAACTCAATGCCAAAAACTACGACACGTTGCGCTTCTCCCGCATCGATCCCACCACCGATGCCGTGCAGGATGAAATCCAGAAAAAGTACCACGTCATGTCCCTGCAATGGCCCGATGTGCCCAATGCCGGTATCCAGAAGGGGCGCGGCGCCATCGGCCTGGTGATGACGTACGGCAAAAAAGCCGTCACCGTGCCGCTGCTCAACGTGATGCAGATCCCGATCATCGGCACCCGGTACCAACTGATATCCACCGATGAATTGGAAAACGCCATTTCCGGAAGCCTCGAGACCCTGGCGAACATCAACGAAAGCCTGGGTTGGCTGGCCAGCAACGGAGCCTTGGGTTCGGAAGACGAAGAGAACCAGTCCCGGGAAGAGAGCATCAACAATTTTTCCAGCCTCCTGTCCAAGACGTACACGATCGACCGGATCGATCTCGCGAAAAAGGACATCCCCGAAGACTTGAACAGCCTTGTCATCGCCCGTCCGACCCAACCCTTCACCGACTATGAGCTGTTCCAGATCGATCAGGCCCTGATGCGCGGGACCAACCTGCTTCTGCTCACCGATCCGCTTCTGGAGCAAATGCCCCGGCAGCAGCAAATGTTCGGCTTCAGCCAGGGGCCGACCTATAAGAAGATCGACACGGGCCTTGAAAAACTCCTGGCCAACTACGGCGTGCACATCGAACCCGCCTATGTGCTCGACAAGGACTGCTACCAGCAGAACATGCCCAAATCCATGGGCGGCGGCCAGCGCAGCATTTACTTCGCCCCGATCATCAGAAACCGGAACATCGATAACCACCTCGATTTCTTGAAAGGCATCCGGGGTCTGATCGCCGTCAAGGCCGCGCCGGTCACCGTGGACCCGGCCCGGTTGAAGGCCATCGGGGTGACGGCCACCCGGCTGATTGCCTCCTCCAAGGAATCGTGGACGATGTCGGGCAACATCAACCTCAACCCCATGGCCATGAACCCGCCGCCGGCCGATCAAATGAAGGGTCCCTACGCCTTGGCCTACATGCTCCAGGGACGGTTCCCGAGCTATTTCGCCGGCAAGCCGATCCCCAAGCGCATCGTCTCCCAGAAGGAAGCCGGCACCACGGAAGCCGCGGCAGCCGGGAAAACGACGGCGGAAAAAACGGAGCTTTCCATGATCCACGGGGCAGGCGGCGTCATCCTGAAGGGAAAAGAGGCGCGGATCATCGTCATGCCCGCATCGGAGATGATT
>JBJKPT010000751.1:0-4801 GCA_046706045.1 Desulfobacterales bacterium | reverse complement strand
ATCCTGTTTTCAAATCAGAAAAACTTGCCCTCCGAAAATTAAAACACCTCTTCCCCCCCCCCTCACTCCATTTCTCCTCTTGATGAGTCGTTTGTTTTGGATTATATCGCGGTCTGCTTTTTTCCGTTCTATCAAACAGCAATTAATATGCCCCCAGGATTCGGATTGGAGAATTCGGATCACTTCAGGAAAATTCTCAGCAATTCAACCAGTTGCCGTCCCGCCGAAGGGTCCGTCACCGATCCGAAAATGGGGGATGCATCCCCGCGAAGCCACAAGGTTGTGTTCGTTCAAGGCGAGCGGACGATTTGAACCGGAGGGATAAACGCGGCCCGATTGCCATTGGGCAGATCGTGTCCACCCCAGGATCGGCCATTTTACGTGCGCTCAAGGCGGACGGACGATTTGAGCCGTTGCCGTAGCGGGCCATTTCGAGGATTCCAATCGGCGCGCCCAAGGCAGAAATCGCGGTAAAAGGCCATTTGGGGATGGACACGAAATGGGGAGCCCTCTCGGGGACGGCTCCGGAAAATACCGGAGTGTAGGTTTTTTTTACACGGTGACAGGATTTTTTCCGTAAAAATCGGAGGGCAACAGAAACCGCTTCCGGCAGGCGGCATCGAATCGCGGACTTTCTTTCGGCACCGAATTTGCTTAAAACGGTGCGACCGTTCCGAAAGAAATGGGCGCCGCAAACGAAAGAAAAAAGGCCCTGTCGGCAACGAAACCGAAAAAAGAATCCAGACGCCGGAGCGGGCCGTTTCCAACTTAAGGGCGCATGATTTATTGGGCATATCAGCGGCGAAAGACCGCCTCGTCCCGGCCGCCGGCCCCGTCCTCAAAGCCGGTTGCAATGCCTTCAAAGCGGACGTCTCCGGATCTATAAAATGACATGGATTCAATTTTTCGGGCCGCTCTATTTTTTGAACGTATCCATTTTTATTTTAAACAGTTGGAGTATATTTTACCCATGGCGGCAACCGTTTGACGGCCCATCGGGGACGGGGTTGAAAATCGCCGTGAACGCTTGCTTAAAATGTTGGGAATCGTCGTGAATGCCGATGGGCGATGTTGACAATTCAAACGCCTATTGTAAATGTTTAAAAAACGTGTCATTGTATCGCGTTCTTACCGCCGTTTCGGGGCTTACAAAATTCAACTCGATGAAATGAATGGAAAACTGAAATGTCTTCGTACCGTTTTCGAGCGGACGGCTTCTACCCATGGCTCGTGTTTGGAACCGTAGCATCCACGATTGTTCTCGCCTGGTGGCAAGTGGCCCCCCTGATTCCGGGTCTAGGTTTTGAGGGAGAAGAGCCGGAGCAGATAAGGTCTTTGCTTGTCACCGCGCTGAGCTATACCGCCTTTTTCACGTTGGCATGGCGTTTCTGGTTTGCCTGGCGTTATCGGCCCCACGCAGCGGTCGCCGACAGCGATTTGCCATCCATATCGGTGGTGATCCCGGCCTACAACGAGGGGGAACAAATCCTGCTCACGGTTCGCTCGGTCATGGCAAGCCATTACCCGTCCGCCAAGATGCAGGTCATTTGCGTGGATGACGGTTCCCAGGACGATACCTGGCGATGGATGCTCTTGGCGCGAATGGAATTCGCCCGACGGGTCCGGTTGATCAAACAACCGGTCAACCGCGGCAAGCGGCACGCATTGATGGCCGGGTTTACCGTTGCAACCGGAGACGTCTACGTGACCATCGATTCGGACTCCGAGGTGCTGCCCGACACCCTGCGGCACCTGGTCAGCCCCTTTTGCCACGATGCGCGCGTCGGCGCCGTGGCGGGCAATGTCCGCGTGCTGAACATTGCCGAGGGCAAAATTCCCAAAATGATGGAAGTCTCGTTTACCAACGCATTTGACTTCCTCCGATCCGCCCAAAGCGTTTACGGTGGCGTTTTTTGCACGCCCGGCGCCCTTTCCGCCTACCGGGCCGCGGTGATTTCACCCCACTTGCCAAACTGGGCCGACCAGACCTTTATGGGCATTCCCGCGGCCATCGGAGAAGATCGAGCGCTCACCAACCTGGTTTTGGGGTGCGGATACCGGGTGATTTATCAGCGCAAAGCCGTGGTTCTGACAAAAATGCCGGTGACCTTTGGCGGTCTGCGCCGCATGTTGTTGCGATGGGCGCGAAGCAATGTCCGCGAAAACCTGGTTATGGTCCGATTCCTGGTGAAGCGGTTCCGCACCGGCCACAACGGCAGCGGGTGGATCCGGCTGTTCAGCGCGACGCAGTTGTTTCAGATGGCCCTCGGCGAAGCCTTCAAGTTCGGCGTGTTGATCCAGTTGTGCCTGGCGCCGTTTGCGACGTTTCGCGTGCTGGTGATCGGCTGTTTCATCGGCGCGATTTTGCCCGCGCTCGTTCACCAGTGGCGTTACGGCGGATGGTTTGGCTGGCAATGGGCCATCCCCTATTCGTTTTTCTGGGTGTTTGGTCTGTCCTGGATTTCGCTCTGGGGGCTGCTCACGGCATCCCGCTCCAGTTGGTTGACCCGAGGGCCGGTGCCTGCCAAGGCGGGGGCGGTCGCAGCCCTGGCCTCGAGCCAACCGCCAAAGGTATTTTCCCGGGCGGCTTGATTCCCGGCCGCCCGGTGGCGTCCTTTTAGAACGTATACCCCACTTCTACCGCGAGGCAGACCCGATCGCTTTTCAGGTTTCCGTTATTGTCGGCAAAGCCGTCGTCCGCATTCACGTAGGCGACATCCGCCCGGACGTAGGCATTGTCAAGGATATGGTAGGTGGGGCTCACGGTGACGGCGTAGATCTCCTGCGCGTCGGGGTTTTCGAGGTAGATCCCGCTTTTGCCCTGATCGATGTATTCCAGGCGCACGGGAATGGAAAACTTCCCGAAGTGGAGCACGACGTAAAAAGCGCCGCCGATGGAATCGTCATCCCCGTGGAGGTTTTTCATGCTGCTGTCCCAATTCCAGTAATCCACGTTCAAAACCAGATCGACATTGCCGACGGTATGCTGGATCAGTGCGCCGGTCAAACTCCTCAGGCTTTCCAGATGGTAATGGTAGAGGCCGACATCGGTATCCAGCACCTTTCCCGACACCCCGAGCTCCCAGGCCTCGTTGGGGGTGTCGGTCTCGTCCGGATTGGGGCCCTCGGCCTGATATTCCGTATCGTCGAGCCGGTTTCGGTAATATCCCCCGCAAAGGTGGATCCCATTGATATCTTAGCAGAGCCTGCCTCCGTAGGCTTTGTACGGGTGCTGGGAGGCGAGGGCGCCGAGGAACGTGTTGTGGTTGTTGTAGGTATAGGAACTCTCGAAACCGGCATTGGGTTGAAGCAGGCCGACTTCCGCCGTGAGCCCGGTTACCGGGGTCAGGTTGAGGGATGCGTACTCGATATCGATCGAGTTGGTGGTTCCGGGCGTACTGAGAATCGATGGGGTGGAGGTTTCGCCGACGGCCGCGGTGAAACCCACCGGCGAGGTTTTATCCTTCCGGGAAATTTCGACCAAAAAGTTGGAGAGCAGAAATTCGTTGTCGGATGTGCCCGGACCGGCATTGGATGTGTAAAAGGAACCGGCGCTGATCCCGCCGGCGATATCGAGCCCGGCGACGAAGGATGAAAGCGACGATTCATCGTTTTTCGAATTCCGGTCGACTTTTTGCTCCAGGGCCTCGACCTTCCGGTTCAATTCCTGCACCTGGCTTTGGAGTCCGGGATCGGCCGGCGGTGTGGCGCCGTCGCCAAGCACCGGCATGGACACGGTTACAAGAAAAAAGAAAACCGCCGCGAACACGAGAGTCCATTTCTTCCCCATGGAAAGCTCCTTATTTTCCAATTGCTGTATTTGGAAGCCATCTCAAAATTAAGATTTTCGGCCGAGATCCAGGCGGGGCCGAGAATCAATCCTCAGGCATGCTCAAGGTTGTCGAGGCCTTGAGACGAGGGCTCAACGCCGATATCGGGTGAAAAGACTTTTTCGAGACAGCGTCTAGTGCGTTACTGCCCCGCCGGGGCTTCGAAGATAATTTTGTGGTTAACGAGGTTCATCGTTTTGATTCGCCCCTCCACGGTTTTCTGGTCGCCGAAAATGCCGACCAGCCGCCAAGTATCGTTGTTTTCCGGCTCTACGATGTCCACGGCCTCCATGACAAGCTGCTCTTCACCATCCTTCACCAGATAGACATTTGCTTCACACATGTTTCATGACCTCCTTTCCTCTTTTGATCAGGGTGGCGTCGGTTCCGCCTCCTGGCCGTCGATCGCACAAATTCGCTTCGGCATCCTTCTTCCTCACGGAATCACCGTCCGATGCACAAACAAAAAGGCCACGATACCGCATCCCTTTCCGGGAACGAGGACCTTCGTGGCCTGTTGTGCGCGCTTCCGATGTCGTCTCCCTCCTCGCGAAGGGAGTATTTCAGTCTTGGATTTTTCCCTAGCGTCGAACGGCTTCTGCCGTGTTTTTTGCCCTCTTGTTCCTATTCTGATGCAGCGAAATTCTGTTTCGCGGTGGTTCGTGTGTATACAGTCCGTATGATCGATGTCAAGAAAAATGACGAGCCGGGAGGACGAGGAACATGGAAGACGTCCGAAGCGCTTTTCTTAATGCAATTTGCAAAAATGATTGACAAATTACATATATTTTTGATAGCCGTATCGTCATGATCCATCGAAATGCAAAAAGAAGCATTGAAACCCTGCTGGGCGGATTTCCCATTGTGACCCTGACAGGACCACGTCAGTCAGGCAAGACGACCCTTGCCAGGGCGGTTTTTGGAAATCATCCCTATGCGTCGCTGGAGGAGCCGGATCTAAGGCAGGCCGT
>JBJKPT010000750.1:0-6021 GCA_046706045.1 Desulfobacterales bacterium | reverse complement strand
TCCGGGAGATGGCCGCCGCGTCCCTGGCGACCCAATCCCAATTGGCCGCGGCCGAGAAGACCCTGGCCCAGGCCGAGGCCGCGCTCGACACCCAGCGCCTCTTGGGGACCGGAAACGCCGCGGGCGCGCTGCGCGCCCCCATCGACGGAGTGGTGACGGCCGTGACCGTGAAAAGCGGAGACCGGGTGAGCGCCGGCACCGCCGCGATCCAGATCTCCCCGACGGCAAACCTCATCGCTTTGCTCGGTGTGGAACCCGAGGAGAGCTACGGGGTTCGTCCCGGGCTGACGGTCCGGGTTCGCTCGGTGTTCGATCCCGCCCAGGAAATCGCCACCACCGTGCGCACCGTCGAACGGGCGATCGACCCCAAGACCCGATTGGTCACCGTGCTGGCCGATCTGCCCGACACCATGGCGAGGCCTTTTCTGCCGGCCATGGCGGTTCAAGGCGAGATCGTGCTGAACACGGAATCCGTCTGGGTAGTGCCCCGCTCCGCGGTCCTTCGCGATGCGGACGGCGCCTATATTTTTCAGGTCGCGGACGGCAAGGCGCACCGGATCCGGGTGACCACCGGCCTTGAAACCGATCGCGTGGTGGCGATTCAGGGCGCCTTCGATCCGAAGCGCGAGGTGGTGGTGCAAGGCAACTACGAACTTGAGGACGGCATGGCCGTGCGGGAGGGCCGCTCATGAGTTTCACCCAATGGACCGTGGCCCACCGTCGATCCATCCTCTTTCTCCTCCTGCTGTCGGCCGTTCTGGGCATCGTGGCGGCATTCCATCTGCCGGTGACCCTTTTCCCCAAGGTGGATTTTCCCCGTGTGTCGGTCACCCTCGACGCCGGCGACATGCCGGCCCAGCAGATGGTTCTCCAGGTGACCCGGCCCGTGGAGGAAGCCGTGCGCCAGGTGCCCGGGGTGCGGGACGTGCGGTCCATCACGAGCCGCGGCAGCGCCGACATTTCGGTCTTCATGGACTGGGGCCGGAACATGGATCAGGCCGCGCTCCAGATCAACGCCGCCATCAGCCGGATCCTGCCGTCGCTCCCGCCGGGGACGGCCCTGAGGACCCGGAGGATGGACCCGACGGTCTTTCCGATCCTCGCCTACAGCCTGACCTCGGCGACCCTTTCGCCGGTGGCGCTCCGGGACATCGCCCAGTACGAGCTCCGGCCGCTTCTTTCCAGTGTCCTCGGGGTGGCCCAGATCCAGGTTCAGGGCGGGGCCCGGCGCGAGTACCGGGTGAGTGTGGACCCGGCCCGGATGCAGGCCTACGGACTGGCCTTGAACGATGTCACCAATGCCCTGGGGGCGGCGAACGTGGTGAAGGCCGTGGGCCGGCTCGAAGACCATTACAAGCTCTACCTCGTCGTCTCGGACACCCGGTTCACCAGCCTCGCGGGGATCCGCGAGACGATATTAAAAAGCGGCGGCCGCGGCCTGGTGCGCCTCGACGACATCGCCACCGTGACCGCCTCCACGGTGCCGGCCTGGCACCGGGTCACGGCCGATGGCCGGGATGCGGTGCTTTTCAATATCTTTCAGCAGCCGGGGAGCAACACCGTGCAGATCGCCCGGGACGTTCATGCGCGGCTCGCGGCCTACCGCTCGAAGCTCCCCAAGGGCGTCATCCTCGCCAACTGGTACGATCAGAGCCGGTTGGTGGTGGCCGCCGCAACGAGTGTGCGCGACGCGATTTTGATCGGCATCGGTCTCGCGGCCCTCGTGCTCTTGGTCTTTTTGCGCAATGTCAAAATCACCGCCATCGCCATCATGGTGGTCCCGGCGGTGCTCGCCGCCACCGTGGTGCTCCTCGATGTCCTCGGCTTGAGCTTCAACATCATGACCCTGGGAGGCATGGCCGCGGCCGTGGGATTGATCATCGATGACGCCATCGTCATGCTGGAGCAGATCATGCGCCGGCTGGAGGAGGGCCGGGGCTCCCACCGGGGCCTCGTGATGGAGGCCGCCTGGGAGTACTTCCACCCCCTGACCGGCTCGAGCTGCGCCACGATGGTGATCTTTCTTCCCCTGGCGTTTCTCACCGGGGTGACCGGCGCGTTCTTCAAGGCCCATTCCATCACCATGGCCGCAGCGCTCTTCATCTCGTTCCTGATCACCTGGCTCGCCGTGCCGCTTCTGGCGGATCACCTGCTCAAGGAAAAGGAGGCGGGCGCGGGCGCGGGCGGAGCCGTCTCCGCCTGGGTCTACAAGCACTACGGCCGGTTCATGGACCGGCTGATCGCACGCCCCTGGCTGGTCCTTCAGATGGTGATCCCGCTTCTGGGGGCCGGCTATTTCTGCTTTCGCCAGGTGGGCTCGGGCTTCATGCCCGCCATGGACGAGGGCGGCTTCATCCTCGACTACCGCGCGGCGCCGGGAACCTCGCTCTCGGAGACCGACCGGCTGGTGCGGCAGGTGGAAACGATTCTCGAAAAGACCCCGGAAGTGGATACCTACTCGCGCCGCACCGGGTTGCAGCTGGGGGTGGCCGGTGTCACCGAGGCGAACGAGGGGGATTTTTTCGTGCGGTTGAAAAGCGGTCCCCGGCCACCCTTCGAAGATATAATGGACCGGGTGCGCCGGGAAGTGGAAGAAAAGGTGCCGGGGCTTGAGATCGAGACGGCCCAGTTGATGGAGGATCTCATCGGCGATCTGACCGCGGTGCCCCAGCCCGTGGAGATCAAGCTCTTTTCGGACAATCCCCGGCAGCTCCAGGATCTGGCCCGGAAGATCGCCGGTCAGATCCAGCGGATCCCCGGCATCGTCGAGGTTTTTGACGGGATCACCCCCGCCGGGGACGCCCTGGAGATCCACGTCGATCGCGTGAAGGCGGCACTAGAGGGGGTGGACCCCGAGGCGGTGACGAAACTCTTGAAGGGCTATTTGAGCGGCATCGTCACCACCCATGTCCGAAAAGGAATCAAGATGATCGGGGTCCGCGTCTGGGTCCCCCACCGCCTGCGCGAAACCGACCGGGATCTCGAAAACCTCCAGATGCGGGCGCCGGACGGGCATCTCTTTCCCCTGAAACGGATCGCTTCCATCGTAGCGGTCACCGGCCAGCCCCAGATCGACCGCGACAACCTCAAGCGGATGGTGGCGGTGACGGCCCGCATCAGCGGCCGGGACATGGGCTCCGGGGTCGCGGCCGTGCGCCGGGTCCTGGACCGGCCCGGCGAGATTCCTCCCGGAGTCTACTACGAGCTGGGCGGGCTTTACCGGCAGCAGCAGATCGCCTTCCAAGGCATGCGCCGGGTATTTATCGCGGCCGTGGCCCTGGTGTTTCTGCTGCTCCTTTTTCTCTACGAACGGTTCCAGGTGGCGATTTCGATCCTCGTGATGCCGCTTCTGGCGGTCTCGGCGGTGTTCATCGGGTTATGGGCCACCGGCATCGAGCTGAACATCTCCGCCATCATGGGGATGACGATGATCATCGGCATCGTGACCGAAGTGGCGATCTTCTACTTTTCCGAGTACACGGATCTGCTCGGCACGATGGGGCACCGCAAGGCCCTTGTGGCGGCCGGCCAGAACCGGATGCGGCCCATCGCCATGACGACCATCGCCGCCATCCTCACCCTGCTGCCCCTGGCGCTGGCCATCGGTGAGGGGTCCGCCATGCAGCAGCCCCTGGCCATCGCCATCATCTCCGGGCTCGTCGTCCAGTTCCCCCTGGTGCTCGTGGTGATGCCCGTGCTCTTCGACCGGCTGGGCCGAATCCGCGTCCGCAGAGGGAAATCCGGGTAGTTTGCCGTCCCCCGGCGGAGTGATCCCGGAGGGATAATCGGATGGCGCCGCCGGACTAGTTTCGTGAACGTTCACGTTCACGGATGACACCGCGGGCCCGTACGCGTATTTGACGGCATCGAGTATCCGGATGCCTTTCAAATCTTGAACCTTGAATTTTGAGCCTCGAATCTTAGATAATGCCTGTTATGCGAATCCTTATCGTCGACGATGAACGCCAGATGCTGGAGCCGCTGCGGCAGGCCCTGGAAAGGCAGCGCTACATCATCGAGACGGCCGCCGACGGGGAGGCGGCCCTGGACAAAGTCTTTGCCGCGCCCTTTGATCTCATCGTTCTCGACATCATGCTGCCCCGGCGGGACGGACTTTCCGTGCTGAAGGAAATCCGCCGGGCCGGGATCAACACGCCGGTGCTCATGTTGACCGCCCGGGACGGAATCGACGACAAGATCAAGGGGCTCGACCAGGGCGCCGACGATTACCTGGCCAAACCCTTTTCCATGGCGGAGCTGCTGGCGCGGGTGCGGGCCCTGTTGCGCAGGGCCTCCGAACACGCGGTGCCGGTGCTCACGATCCGGGATATCCGGCTCGACACCGTGTCCCGGGAGGTGACCGCCGGGGCCGGGCCGATTCCGCTTACGCCCAAGGAGTTCGCCATCCTGGAGTTTCTCCTCTACAACAAAAACCGGGCCGTCTCCCGGTTCACGCTGGCCGAGCACGTCTGGGGCGAGGCATTCGACCCCTTTACCATGTCCAACTCCATCGACGTCCACATCAAGAACCTGCGCCGCAAGATCGGCGATGCCGAGGGGCGCCTGATCCATACGATCCGGGGCGTGGGGTACATCGCAAAGGACGGGCCGTGAAGATCCGGCACAAGATCACCCTTTGGGTCGCCGGCGCCGGGCTTCTGACCAGCCTGGTCGTGTCCATGGTGGTTTTCTGGGAGATGCGGGAGCAGCCCCTGGAAATCCTGGACGCGGAGCTTCAATCCACGGCCCATGCCCTGGCCGCAAGGCTGGACATGGAGCCTGGGCTGGTCGATGCGGCTCGGGAAAAGGCGCTCTTTGTCCCCTCGGTGCGCTATTGGATCAAGATCTACGATCCGGGCCTGCATCTGTTTTTCCGGTCCGATCTCACCGCTTTGGTGGATCTTCCCCTGTACCGGAACCGGCGGGGGCTGGGATACACCATCACCGTGCCCGTCGCCGACGGCCGCGGCCTCCTGCATCCGGACGACGAAGGCAATGTCGCCTTCCGGGTGCGGATCGTCAAAGTTTCCATCCGGGGCTCGCCCTGCCTGGTCCAGATCGCAAAACCGATGGAGAAGCTGGAGGAAGAAAACAGCGATCTCCTCGCCGCCCTCGGCATCGGGCTTGCCCTTTCCACGGTGTTTCTGGTGATCATCAGCTTCATTTTCGCCGGCCGGATCATCGCACCGGTGGCCGCCATCGGCCGACTCACGCGGGAAATCGACGAGAACACCCTGGAGAAGCGGATCCCCCTCGGGTCGAGCCGCGACGAACTCCATGCCCTCTCCACGTCTCTCAACCGGATGTTCGACCGGCTGCAGTATTCCTTTTCCCGGCAGAAACAGTTTGTCGCCAATGCCTCCCATGAACTGAAGACGCCGGTGGCCATGCTGCGGCTTTTTTTCGAGGAGTCGACTCAGCGGGAGGATCTGCCCGAATCCTTTCGGGACCAGTTGGACCTCCAGGGACGGAACGTGCTGCGCATGGACCGCCTGGTGAAGAACCTCCTGGAGCTTTCGGTCCTGGAGCTGAGGAATGCCCCGGCGCAGGAAGTATTTGATCTGAGTGCCATGATCCGCTCGGTGCTGGAAGATTTCACCCCCCTTATGACGGCGGAACGGATCCGCCTCACCGTGGAGCTGCCCGCGGAGGTCAACTTCCGGGGGGATCCGGACATGATCCGGCGGGTCCTCATCAACATCGTGGACAATGCCTTGAAATACAACGTGAAAGACGGCGAAATCCGGCTTAAGGCCGAAGAGAGGGAAGGCGCCGTCCATCTTTTCCTGTTCAACACCGGCCCGGGCATTCCTGCGGGAGAGTGCGAAATGGTCTTCGATCAGTTCTACCGGGTGGAAAAATCCCGTTCCCTCCAGTACGGCGGAGCCGGCCTGGGGCTCGCCATCGTCAAGGAGATCGTCCGGTTGCACCGGGGACAGGTGGCCATGGACAGTGCCCTGGGCGCCTGGTCCCGGATCCGGATCGTTTTGCCCCGCGAGGGTTGAACAGGAAGCTTCGCCT
>JBJKPT010000749.1:0-2157 GCA_046706045.1 Desulfobacterales bacterium | reverse complement strand
AGCCGACGCTGCATCCGGCGATGCAATCGATGGGAATCCCTTCCTCTTCCAGGGCCTCGATGGCACCGATGTGGGCCCAGCCGCGCGAGGAGCCGCTGCCCAAGACCAAGCCGATGGTTTTTTGTGGTCTCATGAAAAAAATCCGCCGGGTGACGGTTTTCCGGTGTCGTTTGCGATGGACACGCTTCGAATGGCGGCACAGGCGCTCTCCCGTGTGCGCTTCTTCTTTTCTGCCACGAACCCGGTCCTCCTGCAAGAAGGATTTCCGCCCAAAAAAAGCCTGTCCATCGGGGCCCCCCGATGCTATGGGAGCCGGGACCGCCATTCACGCGCGCCCATCCGCGGATCGGCAATGCCGCGCGGGCCCAGGCCGGACGATTGGAACCGAAGGAACGGCACAGGGCTGTTTTGAAGCTTCCAACGGAAGCGCCCGACACGGCAAATCGCGGCAACGGGCCGTGTGCGGATGGACCCGAACGAGGCTTTTCATGACGCCCCTTGCCTATCAGAAATCCAAACGCTACGTGGCCCAGGTTTCCGAGGGCATCGAAGCCTTGGCGGCCCGGGAACTCGAAACCCTGGGTGCCGGCCGGTTGACACACGGATTCCGCGCCATCACGTTTTCCGCGGACCCGGCGACCTTTTACCGCCTCAATTATCAGGCCCGGCTGATCATGCGCCTTCTGGCACCGCTTGCCGAATTCCGATGCCGGGGCCGCGAAGAACTCTACCGCGCCGGAAAATCCGTGGACTGGCCGGCCCTTTTTTCCACGGACCAGACCTTTGCCGTCCACGCCAACGTCTCGGGCAACGAAAACCTCCGCCATTCCAAGTTCGCCGCCCTGTGCTTGAAAGACGCCGTCGCCGACGCGTTTCGTGCCCGCAGCGGCAAGCGGCCCAACGTGGACCCCCTCGCCCCGGATCTTTGGCTGAACCTGTACATCGAAAAGGAGCGCGCCGCCATCAGCCTCGACACCTCGGCAAGCGCCTTGAACCGGCGCGGCTACCGGAGCCGGAGTGTCGATGCCCCCATGCAGGAGGTGCTTGCCGCGGCCATGGTCGCCATTTCGGGATGGGACGGCGAGAGACCGCTCTACGATCCCATGTGCGGCAGCGGAACCCTGCTCTGCGAAGCCATGATGGCATATGGCCGCGTTCCGGCGGGATACCTGAGAAAAACGCACGGCCTGCGGTTTTTGCCCGACTTCGACGAGGGGCTCTGGCGCGGGGTCAAAAAAGAGGCCGACGAACGAATCCGGCCCTTGCCCGTGGGACTCGTTTCCGGAAGCGATATCGATCCGGCGGCGGTCAAGGTGGCGAACACCAACTGCAGAAACCTTCCCGGCGGGGAACGGATAAACATCTACCGCAAGGATTTCAGCATATTGACGGATCTCGGCCGCACCGTCATCCTCTGCAATCCGCCCTACGGCATCCGTTCGATGCCCGAAAGCGAACTGGCCGAGCTTTACCGGCGTTTCGGCGATTTTTTGAAACATCATTGCACCGGCGCCACGGCGTATGTCTTTTTCGGCAACCGCGAAATGCTCAAGCACATCGGTCTGAAACCGGCATGGAAACGGCCCATGAAAAACGCCGGCATCGATGGCCGCCTGGCGAAATTCGAACTCTACTAGCGGGGAAGATCCATGGCTGGCAACCCGCCGGCGACGGATCTTGCCCTGCGGGAAGATGCGCTGCAAGGTTGACAAGGAACGGTGACTGTGAATATTTCGAATCCGTTCGGAACCCCAACAAATACCGAAGAAAGGAAGATCCCGTGATCAAACTCGAAACCAGCATGGGCGATATCTTTTTGGCCCTTGATGAGGAAAACGCTCCAAAAACCGTGGCGAATTTCCTGGCCTATGTCAACGAAGGGCATTACGACAACACCATCTTTCACCGGGTCATCGACGGCTTCATGATCCAGGGGGGCGGCTTCACCGAGGACATGGCCCAGAAACCGACCCGCGAACCCATTGAAAACGAAGCCGACAACGGGTTGAAAAACGAGGCCTACACCGTGGCGATGGCACGGACCCAGGACCCTCACAGCGCGACGGCCCAATTTTTCATCAATGTCCGCAAAAACGACTTTCTCAACCACACGTCCAAGAGCCCGGACGGATGGGGCTATGCGGTCTTCGGCAAGGT
>JBJKPT010000748.1:0-3245 GCA_046706045.1 Desulfobacterales bacterium | reverse complement strand
ATGCCATTGTCGTAATAGGAATTGTGGGAAGCGGAGATGACGATGCCGGCCGCGGCATGGTGATCCCGGGCCAGATAGGCGACGGCGGGGGTCGGCACGACCCCCGCCGAAAGAACGTTTCCCCCTGCCGAGCAGATGCCGGCGGCGATGGCCCATTCGAGCATGGTCCGCGAAGCCCGTGGGTCGCGGCCGATGACGAAGGTGCCGCGGCCCGTGATTTGGATAAAATGAGCGGCGACCGCCCGACCGATGCGAACGGTCATCTCAGGGGTCAAGGGATGGGCATTGGCCCTGCCCCGAATCCCGTCGGTACCAAACAACGATCCCATCTCCAGCCTTTCCTTCAAAGGATGTCCGGTACGAGGGATCGAATCCGATCCCGGGTCTGATCGACAACGCCCTGAAGCCAGTCGCGGATTTCCCGGCGCGAGGGTTCCTCGAGGCTTCCGATGGCCGAAAGGTATTCTCCGCCGGCACGGTCCCGGGCCGCATCCATCGCGCGGACCACGTTTTCGGGAGCGTTCCCGACGGCTTCCGCGATTTCCGTGATCCAACGGGCCATGGTTTCCCGCTGGGCGAAAAGAGCGGCCTTCTGGGCGAGGAGCGCGGCCGAAGCGCCCTCTCCCGAGCTTTGCCGATAGCGATCCGCGGACACGGGCATCTTTTCGCAAAAGGCGGTCAACCGTTTGACCCGTTCGGCCACCAGGCGGTCAAGGGCGATGAGAAGCCCGGCATGGAGCCATGGGGGAAGGTCCGGCCCGACAAATCGACTCCGGACGTGGCGGTACCACCGGCCCAGGGCGATGAGGTTTCCGATGTAAGCGATGTTGTTGGCGACGATCCGTTTCACGCTGCGGTAAATTCCCGGCTCAAAGGGAACGCTGCCGTTTCTCGGACCGCCGCCGGCCAGAAGTCGGCCGGATCGCGCCTCGTCCTTTCGCCATACCGTGCCCGCGGCGATGGTCGTGCCAAAGGCCAGGGTGCAGGGGCCGACCAGCCCCCCTTGCCCGCCCAGAAAGATCGGCGGCCGGTCCAGGAGAACCCCATGGGCGACATCGCCCAGAAGGGATGCCGTGGCCTTGTCCTGGTTTGGCGTGAAATTGAAATGGATGTAAGCACTGCCGACTTCGCTGTGGTTTTCCCGGCCGGTGCCGCCGGCCATGAGGATGTCGCAGAAATTGATGAGGCTTCCGAGGGTTACGAAGGGAAAAAGCACGGTCTGCTTCAACCCCACGCAATGGGCGCCGCTCGCGTTCTCCTCGAGGATGGTTCCCGAGCGCACATGGGCTCCGGATCCCATCCGGCTTCCTTTTAAGAAGACCGCCTCGTGGAAATAGCCGCCGCCCAGACGCACCTGAGGACCGACCCAGCAGTTTTCGACCGTGGCCGGCGTTTCCTCTCCGATCACGGCCCCGGGGCCCACGGCCGTATCGACCCCGGAAAGACGGGTGCCGGGTCCGATGACGGCGCCTGGGAAAATCCGGTCCGGGTTCACGCCGGGGTCGATGAAAACGCTCTGGGGATGGGGAATTTCAACCCCTTTTTCCATAAGGCACCGGCAAACCTCGTCTGGCACTGAACCCAATTCGGCCTCCCTGAAAAATCAATCCGGCAGCAGATCGTAAAAGTAGGTCATCACGTCCGAACGGGTCACGATGCCGATCAGTTTGCCGTCGCCATCGACCACCGGCAGCCGGCCGATGTCGTGTTTGATCATCAACCGGGCCGCCTGCATGGGGCTGATTCCCGATTCGACACTGACAACATGGGTGCTCATATAGGCACTGACCGGCGTATCGAGCCGTTTTTCGTCCTTGATCTTTCGAAAATCCCGACGGGACAAAACGCCCTTGATCCGTTCGCCGTCGACCACCGGCATCCCGGTGCAGCCTTTCCGGCGCAGCAGGCCGGCGGCCTCGCGCATGCTCGTCTCCGGCGAGATGAAGAATACGGGATAGGACATGAGGTCGCTTATCCTGACCGATGCCTGTTGATTACCCCGGACCAGTTCCAGGACCATCTCGTGGATGACTTCGGGCCGCACCCCCTTCAGCGTGGCCGACCCGGCACCCGGGTGGCCGCCGCCGCCCAATCCGCGCATGATGGAGCCGATGTCGAGATCGTCGACACGGCTGCGTCCGATCACCATGGAACGGCCTTTTGCCTCATCGGTGAAGATGCCGATAGCCGCGTCCACGTTGAGAATTTGGCGGTACATGCGCACCACCACCGCAAGTCGATCCACGTGCCCGGCGATCTCCTGGAGGTTGATGCTGACGCTCAAATCCCGCACGTGGATCCGTTCGGCCGTCTGGAGCATCTCGTAGAGCATGTCCTTTTGTTTGGGGCCGTATGTCGGGCGAAGAAAATTGTTGAGAACCCCGAGATCGGCCCTTCGCTCCAGCAGATAGGCGGCGGCATAGGCGTCCTCGGCGCAGGTCCCGTTGAACGTGAGGTTTCCCGTGTCTTCGTAAATCCCTGCAAGAAACAAGGTCGCCTGCATCGGGGTGAAGAGGAGACGCCGCTCCCGGATGCGGCGCATCAGCAAGGTGACGCAGGCGCCGGTCGCTTCCTGGCACCGGAAGCCGGCATCGATGTCGCTCTCGCCCTCGTGGTGGTCCCACACCTCGATTTCGATATCGTTCCGGTTTTTCAGGGCATCCATGCCTTCCAACCGGTCCCAGCGGTTGACGTCCACCACGATGAGCCGGCGGACCCGTGCCAGATCGATATCGCTTGGGTGGTAGACGTCGAAGAGGTCTTTGTGAATGGATAGGAATCCTCTGATGTTCGGGTTGATCGCCCGGGGCAGAACCGGCACGGCGCCGGGATGGATCAGGGTGGCGGCAAAAACCGATGCCAGGGCGTCAAAATCGGTGTTCTTATGCGTCGTGACGATGTTCATGGCGATTCGTGAATCAGCAGGGTGCAAAAGATCATTCGGGTTTGACCGCGCCGGTTCGCTCGCCGATCCGTCGCGGAAGTTCCTCCCCCGGATCGTGTTCCAGGGCGGGAATCCGCCGCGGTTCGGTCGACATCCCCAGTTGCAGCCGATACTTATCCACTTCCACCTGGCCTTCGATGCTCTTTACGGCCAGGAGGTACCGGAGGTAGATGATCCAGGCCACCAGGGCGAGCAACGCCAGCGCAATGCCGAGCGCCACCCATTTGTACCGGGTGAGGGTTTCAATGCCCAGGCGGCCGAGCCGGTCGAGCATGTCGGGAAGGGCCCACAGCGCGATGAC
>JBJKPT010000747.1:0-4884 GCA_046706045.1 Desulfobacterales bacterium | reverse complement strand
TGATCACCCTGGTCATGGTCGCCGCGGCCGCCCTTCGCCGTCGTTTTTCCGGTCGTGCCCGAGGGATCGCTTTTCCTTGATCGACAATCCTGAAATGATGTAGATACATTCGTTTGCAATGACCGATCGGAACGCCGACCGGGGCAACGAAAACCCGTGGCAGATCCTGCGACGATTTCGATATGGATGCCGGTCGTCGGCGGGAATCGCCGAGCGATCCGGGGTCCGATCATCCTTTAAGGAGGAATACCGACCATGTCCACCGAACTGAAAGCGACGATCAAAGGCCTTTACGCCAAACTCGAAGACCTCAAGGAGTACCTTTGACCTGGCCGGCCTCAAAAACCGCCTGACGGAGATTGAAAAACAGATGGCCGGAGGGCGCTTCTGGGACCAGCCCGAGGCCACCGCGACCGTCCTGAAGGAGCGCACCGCGATTTCCTCCAAGATCGACGCCTTCAACGCCCTGGCAACCGATCTTGAAGAATGCGAGGTGCTCTCTGAACTCGCCGCCGAGGAGGGAGACGCGGCGGCCATGGAAGAGGCCGCGAGCCAGGCCGACGCCGTCCGCAAGCGAATCAAGGCCTTGAGCCTTCGGTTGATGTTGACCGGGCCGGACGACGCCGCCGACGCCATTCTTTCCATCAACGCCGGTGCCGGCGGCACCGAGGCCCAGGACTGGGCCGAAATGCTCATGCGCATGTACCTTCGTTGGATCGAACGCAAAGGCTACACCTGCCGCGTCATCGACTTGCAGCCGGGCGAGGAGGCCGGCATCAAAAGCACCACCATCACCGTTGCCGGTGAAAACGCCTATGGCTACCTGCGTTCGGAAAACGGCGTGCACCGGTTGGTTCGCATCTCGCCGTTTAACGCGAGCGGCAAGCGTCACACGTCTTTTGCCTCGGTTTTCGTCTATCCGGACATCGACAAGGAGATCGTGATCGACATCGAGGAAAAAGACCTGCGCATCGACGTTTTCCGGGCCAGCGGCGCCGGCGGGCAGCACGTGAACAAAACCTCCAGCGCGGTGCGCATCACCCACCTGCCCACGGGCATCGTCGTGCAGTGTCAGCAGGAAAAGTCCCAACATCGGAACAAAGACATGGCCATGAAAGTTCTGAAAGCCCGGCTCTATCAGTCCGAGCAGCGAAAGCAGCAGGAAAAGCTTCAGGAGATACACGACGGCAAAGAGGAGATCGCCTGGGGCAGTCAGATTCGATCCTATGTGCTGCATCCGTACCAGATGGCGAAGGACCATCGCATCGGACTGGACATCGGAAACGTCAGCGCCGTTCTCGACGGGGATATCGATCCTTTTATCGAAGGCGTGCTGCTGGCGGGAAAAGCATGAGCCCATGGATCCCTTGTCGATCATCAAACGCTACTACGCGCCGGACTCCGAGGCCTACGCGATCCTTGTGGCCCACGGCCGGCTGGTGGCGGGCAAGGCCCTGGCCCTGGCATCTCGGATGGAAAACCCGCCGGACCTCGGCTTTGTTGAAGAGGCGGCACTGTTGCACGACATCGGCATCATCCATACCCATTCGCCCCGGCTCGGCTGTCACGGCAGCGAGCCTTACATTCGCCACGGCGTCATCGGGCGGTGCATGCTCGAGGCCATCGGGCTCGAACGGCACGCGCGGATCTGCGAACGGCACGTGGGCGTGGGGCTGACCGCCCAGGAGATCCGTTGCCAGGGACTCCCCCTTCCGGAGTGCGACATGCTGCCCGAAACCCTGGAAGAGCGGCTCATCTGCTATGCGGACAAGTTTTTTTCGAAAAAGGTCCCGGGGGAGCGATCCGCGGAAATGATCCGGAGCAAGCTCGCCGGCTTCGGCAACGGGCACGCCCGCCGTTTCGATGAACTCCACGCCTTTTTCGAGGCGGCGGCAAATCCCAAAGGGCCTGCCGGAAGGTGACCGGCCGTTTTCGGCACCTGCCGATGAACGGCTGCCGTCGTGAAAAATAAACCGCCGGCCGGAGCAACCGTGCTCCGGCCGGCGGTTTTTTTCGGACTCGAGCCGCCGGTCACGGATCGGCGGCTTTCCCTTCCGGCTCGGATCTACCAGCCGAGGGTCAGGTAGTCGTGCATGGATGTCGCGGCTTTTCGCCCCGCGCCCATGGCGAGGATCACCGTCGCGGCCCCGGTGACGATGTCGCCGCCGGCCCATACGCCTTTTTTCGTGGTCTTGCCGGTTTCCGGGTCGGCGATGATGTAGCCCCACTTGTTGAGCCGCATGTCCGGGGTTTCACTGGTAAGGAGGGGATTGGCTCCCGAACCCACGGCCACGATGCAAAGATCGCAATCCACTTCGAACTCGGAGCCCTTGATCGGCACCGGGCGGCGCCGTCCGGAATCGTCCGGCTCGCCCAGCTCCATCCGCAGGCATTCCATGCCGGTGAGCCGGCCTTTCTCGTTTCCGATGTATTTCGTCGGGTTGGTGAGCAGGCAAAATTCGATGCCTTCCTCCTCGGCATGGTGGATTTCGGCTTTTCGTGCCGGCATCTCCTCCCGGGAGCGGCGATAGACGATCTTGACCGACTCCGCGCCCAGGCGCATGGCGGTCCGGGCCGAGTCCATGGCGACGTTTCCGGCCCCGAGCACCACGACGTTTTTCCCATGGGGGATCGGCGTGTCGACATCGGGAAACTTGTAGGCCTTCATCAGGTTGGCCCGGGTGAGGTATTCGTTCGCCGAGAGGATCCCCACGAGGTTTTCACCGGGCAGGTTCATGAACCGGGGAAGCCCGGCGCCGACACCGACGTAGATGGCATCAAAGCCCTGGGCGAAGAGCTCGTCCAGGGTGATGGTGCGGCCCACGACCTGGTTGCAGACCACCTTGGCGCCGAGGCGTTCGATGAAGTGGATTTCCTGGGCCACGATATCCTTGGGGAGCCGAAATTCCGGGATCCCGTAGACCAGGACACCGCCGGCCTTGTGAAACGCTTCGAGGACCGTGACCTCGTGGCCCCGGACGATCAGGTCGCCGGCGACGGTCAGTCCCGAGGGGCCGGAGCCGACCACGGCCACCTTTTTCCCCGTGGCCGCGGCCTTGGGCGGCAGTTCCCCGGTGCCGTGGGCCCGCTCGTAGTCGGCGCAGAACCGCTCGAGGTTTCCGATGGCCACCGGATCGCCTTTCTTGCCGAGGATGCAGTTGCCCTCGCACTGGATTTCCTGGGGGCAGACCCGGCCGCAGACGGCCGGCAGCGCGTTCTTGCCCCAGAGGTTGCGGATGGCGCCGGTCATGTCTCCCTGGTTGATGAGGTGGATGAACCCGGGGATATCCACCCCCACGGGGCATCCTTCGACGCAACCGGGCTTGCGGCATTGCAGGCAGCGGGAGGCTTCGGCCTGGGCCATTTCGATCGTATACCCAAGGGGGACTTCGATGAAGTTGTGTGCCGGTACATTGGGATTTTGTTCCGGCATCGGTACCCGGGCCGGTGTTTTTTTCTTTTCTGTATCCGCCATGTATTCCTCCATTCGGTCGAAAAATTCGGTATCGCTTCCGCTGGATGCGAAAAACCGCGTCGGGTCATCGAATCAGCGGGCATCGCGAATCGTGCAATATTCCTGATGGCAACGCTTTTCGTCGTCGCAGTAGGCCTGGAGCCGGAGCATCAATTCGTCGAAATCCACCTTGTGGCCGTCGAATTCCGGTCCGTCCACGCAGGCGAACTTGGTCTTGCCGCCCACGCTGACGCGGCAGCCGCCGCACATACCGGTGCCGTCGACCATGATCGGGTTGAGGCTGACCATGGTGGGCACGTTGTAATCCTTGGTCATCTTGGCGCAGAATTTCATCATCGGCACCGGGCCGATGGCGACGACCAGCTTGACATCGCCTTCGTCGAGAACCTTTTTGAGCACCTCGGTCACGAATCCGTGATGGCCGTAAGAGCCGTCGTCGGTGCAGACGTGCAGGGTCGTGGAGGCCGCTTTCATCTGTTCTTCGAGGATTAAAAGATCCTTGTTTCGTGCGCCGATGATGGCGATGACCTCGTTGCCGATTTTTTTCAGGCCCCGGGTGATGGGATGGAGAACGGCCACACCGGTGCCGCCGCCCACGCAGACCACCTTGCCGACCTTTTCCAGATGGGTCGCCTTGCCCAGGGGGCCGATCACGTCCTGGTAGCCCTTACCGACCTTCAGGTCCCGGAAAAGGGCGGTCGATTTGCCGACCACCATGTAGATGATCGTGATGGTGCCCTTTTTCGGATCGCTATCCGCCATGGTGAGCGGGATCCGCTCGCCTTCCTCGTTGGCCTTGAGGATGACGAACTGCCCTGGTTTGGCTTTCTGGGCGATGCGCGGTGCCTCGATTTCGTTGAGAATCACCGTCCCCCCCGCCATCTCTTCCCGTCCGACAATTTTAAACATTTGATTTCCTCCAAACGGCGCACATGAACATAACCAAGTATAAAGCAAATGGCCTTTTCCACGATTTCAAAATTCATCGCATCCGTCCAAAAACGGATGGTCACAAACCGGACCAAACCTGTAACGAAGCATATACTCATAACGAAATCAAGCCCAATTTCTTGATTCCGGGGATCATCGATGCTACAGGAGGGCCGTTTTCCGCGTTGCGCCGGGATTGGAATCAACCCTTTTTTTGGAATTTTTGGTACGGATGCCTCAACCCGCCTCCATGTCCCTGTTTGACAGCCATTGCCACCTGGACGACGAGAGCTTCGATACCGACCGCGAGGCGGTGATCCGCCGCATGGCCGCTTGCGGCGTGAGCGGCGCCCTGGTCGTGGGCACGCACCCCCCCTCGTCCGAAAAAGCCGTGTCCCTTGCCGAAACCCACCCCAGCCTCTACGCCGCGGTGGGAGTCCATCCCCATGACGCCGCTGGCTGCAGCGAGGCCGTCCTTG
>JBJKPT010000746.1:0-1216 GCA_046706045.1 Desulfobacterales bacterium | reverse complement strand
ACCGAGTTGTTTGAATTTTTCTGGGACGACGCGCTGAACCGCGTGTGGGGCCGGGCGTATTCCTGCATTTACGACGGCCCGATGGTCTTGCAGCCGGAAGAGGTCGAAAGCGGTGCTTTCCATCCCTTGAGCCATGTCTTCCGGATGACCGAGAAATACCCTTTCATGCCCGACGGGCTCTATGTCCTGCGCCGGTACGCCTCTGGCAAGCCCTCCCGGGTGCCCGGCGAATAGAATCCCCTTCCGGAAGATCTCGGCCGGTGCGCGGTTTGATTGCCCGCCCATGGACGGTGCGGTCGACCCGCAGGAACCCTATGTCCCGTCTCTTGCAACACCGGCAGGATCGTCGTTGACAACCCATTGGACCTTTACTATCGATCGGTTCGGGTTGGGTTGTGCCAAAATTGATATAAATCCTTCAACTACCGGAGAAAGCTCATGATTCGTGAAAAGATCCTCGACGTGCTGGGTATCGGTGAGGTCAATTACGGCGCCACCACCGGCGCCTCCGACGGCTGGCGGCAGACCCGGGGTCCGGAACGGGTCTTGTTCTCGCCCATCGACGGCAAACCCGTCGCCCGTGTCATCGAGGCCAATGCCGATGATTATGCCGTGGTCATGGCCAAGGCCACCACCGCTTGGCAGCGATGGCGGATGATGCCCGCCCCCCGGCGGGGTCAGATTGTCCGGGAAATCGGCGATGCCCTGCGCGCCTACAAGGAACCCCTGGGGAGCCTTATCACCCTGGAGATGGGAAAGATCGTTTCCGAAGGCGAGGGCGAAGTTCAGGAAATGATCGACATCGCCGATTTTGCCACGGGGCTATCCCGACAGCTTTACGGATTGACCATGCACAGCGAGCGGCCCGAGCACCGGATGTACGAACAGTGGCACTCCCTGGGGGTGGTCGGCATCGTGACCGCCTTCAATTTCCCCGTGGCGGTCTGGAGCTGGAATGCCTTGATCGCAGCCGTCTGCGGAGACGTCAACCTCTGGAAGCCGAGCAGCAAGACCCCGCTGACCGCCATCGCCGTGCAACGGATCATCGCACCGATCGTGGACCGCCACGGGATCGACGGCGTTTTCAACCTGGTCATCGGAGGCGGCCGAACCCTTGGCGAAACCCTGATCAACGATCGGCGCATCCCCCTGGTCAGTGCCACCGGCAGTTGCGCCATGGGCCGGCGCATCGGTGAGACCGTGGCCCGTCGCCTGG
>JBJKPT010000745.1:0-1327 GCA_046706045.1 Desulfobacterales bacterium | reverse complement strand
CCGCACCGCGGATGGCGATTCGAGCTCGGCCCGGGCATATGGTCGCCGTACTATGTCTGGTGGTGGGTGGATGGGCGTGCCGTGTTCGGCCTGATGCCCACCGTGGCCATCGTGACGTATTCCACCGGCTACTACGAGCTTCAGGGCGACGGCTTCGACGTGCCCTACTACTGGGTATGGATCCCCACGGCTCCGGCCGTTCCCGCCCAGCCCCCGGACGCGGTAACGCCGGAATCGGCACCCATTGCCCCGCCCCCGCCGCCCGTGCCGCAGGAGGAGACCGATGCGCCTCCGCCCGGCGCCGGCAGCGGAAATCAACCCGGCGCGGCGACCGGGCCGCCGGCAGCGCAGGGGCCGGGCCCGGTTGCCGGCGTCATCACGGGGACCCTGCTCGAGGCCCTGGTGGGCCCCGATGTCGGCAAATTCATCGATGATGCCGACGAGCTTCGGGCCGCCTACGCGTTGGAAAAAAACAAGACCGGTCAGGCCACCACCTGGTTCAATCCGGAGAGCGGCGCCCGGATCACGGTGAAACCCACGCGCTCGTTCCAGGAGGCTTCCGGGCGGTATTGCCGGGAGTACACGACGGAGATCACCGTGAACGGGAGAACGCATGAGGCCGACGGTACGGCATGCCGGAAGGGGGGCGGGGCATGGGAAATCATGAAATAAAGGAGGGACAAATGAAGGAAAACGCAAGCGACGCCAAAGAGCGCTACATTTATGTGAAAGACAGCCAAAACAACCTTTATGTCTGCCGATTGTCCGACTTGAAGAACCCGGATGAACTCACCGAGGAAGAAAAGGCGCGTTGCATGAAACCGCCGGGAGACGCCTGAAATAGCGCATCGGATTTTGAAATGGCTTCGGGCTCCGGGAGAAAAAAAGGCGAATGAATCTCGCCGATCGATCCCGATGAAAGCCCGTCACAGCCATATCCTGACGAACATCCGATCCAAATCGGCATCCAAATCGAAATCGGTATCGAAATCGGCATCGAAATCGGCATCGAAAGCGAAACAATGCGGGAAGCCATCTCAAAATAAAGACTTTTTTGAGATGGCTTCGCCTATCGGTCCATGGGGATGCCGCCGGGGCCGGGGTCCTTGCCGGTGACGATGCCTTACGTCTGCCCTCCCGTCACCCAGGCGTCGAATCGCAGACCCGCCGCCGGATCGTACTCGCGCTGGAAGGCTTCCGGATAATCTTTCTTCCACCGGTCCAATTCGTTTCCATCCAGCCGTTCAACCTGGACGAGGTACCCCTGGACCACGTTGCCCACGCAGTTTTCCGAGGTGATCGGCTCCGGGCTGATGGTGTTGATGGC